>CACZYN010000084.1 GCA_902785445.1 uncultured Anaerovibrio sp. | reverse complement strand
CGCATCAATGGACATCTGCTTACCAGGCATAGCGTCCAAGGTAAAACGAGCGGATACTTCAGCTACACGCTCAGCACCCTTGGTGATAACGATAAACTGAATGATAATAAGGATTATAAATATAATAAAACCTACTACTGCATTACCACCCACAACGAAGTTACCGAAGGACATAATAACCTCACCGGCATATCCTTCCAAAAGAATAAGTCGGGTAGAGGATACGTTCAGCGCCAGCCGAAACAGGGTTGTTATCAACAACAATGAAGGAAACACGGACAAATCCAATGCTTCCACATTATAAATTGCCGCCATAACTACTACCAATGCCAAGGTAATGTTCATACACAACAGCAAATCCAGCAGCATGGTAGGTAACGGTATAATCATCATTACTACTATGGTAACGATGCCAACTGCCACCAGCACATCACTATATTTAGTTATAAAACCGCCACTTCCTGCGGTAGCATCAGAGTCAGCCATAGTAGTTCTCCCAATAATTAAGCATATCTATTTCTATGTTTAAGCCGATAAACGTAAGCCAATACCTCGGCTACAGCCTTATACATTTCATGTGGAATGGCCCCGCCGATTTCCACAGTAGCATACAACGCTCTGGCCAGAGGTTTATTTTCAACAATAGGAATACGACTTTCACGGGCCAACTCCTTAATTTTCTGAGCCACTAGGTCCTGACCTTTGGCTACAACAACCGGAGCAGACATACCGGAATCGTATTTTAAAGCAACAGCAAAGTGGGTAGGGTTTGTTACAATGACATCCGCCTTAGGAACTTCCTGCATCATTCTGGCCATGGCCATCTGACGCTGTTTCTGACGGATTTTCCCCTTGATCTTCGGGTCGCCTTCCTGCTGTTTGAATTCTTCTTTAACTTCTTGCTTGGACATCTTCAAATCTTGATTATTTTGCCATTTCTGATAGGCATAGTCCAAAGCGGCCATTATCATAAATACGCCAATTATCTTAAAAGCCAGCGTAAATATGGAATCAGACATTCTGTTTAGTCCCGCCATCAAATCCATATAAATTAACTTAGGGATTTGAAATATTTCTTCAGATAAATAGGAAAAAACAAAATATCCAATAATAATAATTTTCACCAGAGATTTTACCAATTCAACCAGTGAACGTTTGGAAAACATTCGCTTAAAGCCACTTATTGGGCTAAGCTTTCCCGGGTTAAACTGCAACTGCTCCGTGGTAAACATAAAGCCTACCTGAGCAATATTCATAGCCAAGCCAATAATCATGATAAATACCATCAATGGTATGGATGTTTTTGCCAAAAGAATTATCATGCCAATAAACATCTGCATGATGGTTTCTTCATTTATATCAGCATTGAGATTGCCAAATATGTAAGTTGAATAATTAATTATTTCTGCCACTGCATTGCCGCCCAAAAGCCGCAAAATCAAAAAACCCACCAACAAAACGAAGGCAGCATTAACCTCCTGGCTTCGCCCAACCTGGCCTTTTTTTCTGGCATCAGCTTTACGCTTAGCAGTAGGCTCCTCGGTTTTTTCACCAGCAAAAAGCTGTAAATCTACCTGGAAAGTATTAAATCTATATTTTCTATTGTATTGCTCGCAGGGCGATAAGAATGTTTCCATAAATTTCATTAAATAGCACATCCAAGAACAAAACATAGAAAGGAATAATCATAGCCAAAACAAAAATGCCTACGATAATCTGCATTGGTATACCAACCACAAAAATGTTAAGTTGTGGCATGGTACGGGCCAATATTCCCAAGGAAACATTGGTTAACAATATGGCAAAAGTAATAGGCAAGGCTATTTTTACCCCAGTAACAAATATTGCTGCAGTAAAGTCCACCATTAATTCTGCCAAAGAAGAATTATAATGAAATCCCAAAATAGGAATAGCATCAAAGCTGCGAATAACTGATGCCAACAGGACATGATGACCGTTAGTCACCAAAAACACTATCAGCATTAAATAGTTCAGAAAGCTACCGATGAGTGGTGCCTGCTGACCAGAGGTGGGATCCATTTCATTTACCACCGCAAATCCAGCCTGCATATCCATCATCTTACCAGCCATATTTACAGCTTGCATGGTAACATAGGCTACAAAGCCAATAAGCCACCCCACAAACATTTCTGACAAGGCCATTATGGCATAGCCGATAACCGTGGGTGGCGCCTCAATAACCGTATTCTGATCTACCACAGGAAAGACCACCAAGGATATGGCAAAGGCCGCACCAGCTCGGAAATATATAGGTATATTCTGGCTGCCGTAAAAAGGAGCTATGAGGAAAATACCGCTAATCCGGGTCATCATCAGCAGAAATACAGCAGCATGATTTTGCAGTAAATCATAAAAATCCACTTATGTTACCTCATTATTTTATATAAAGGGGCAAATTTACAAATGTATTTGTAAAATACTCCACCATTATTCTTAACATCCAGGGCCCAAAAATCAATATCGCCACAAATACCGCAACAATTTTTGGTATAAATGCCAGTGTCTGCTCTTGAATTGATGTGGTAGCCTGGAAAACACTGACCATCAAACCAACAATCAATCCCAATCCCAGCATCGGCGCTGAAACAAGGAGTACTGTTCGCAAGGCTTCTTGAGCCAGCTGTATAATAAGATCTCCTGACATTCAATCATCCCCTACTTAAAGCTGATTATCAATGATTTTATCAGCAGATGCCAACCATCCACCAAGACAAATAACAATATCTTGAATGGCAATGATATCATTACCGGCGGCAACATCATCATACCCATGGACATAAGGGTACTTGCCACTATCATATCAATAACAATAAACGGAATATAAATCATAAAGCCCAGCTGAAATGCTGTCTTTAATTCACTAATCATGTACGCGGGAATCAATGTAAATGTGGAAACATCCTCCGGACCCTCAGGCCGAGGTGCATCTGATAGGTTGACAAACATTGCCAAATCCGCCTCGCGGGTTTGCTTAAACATAAATTCCCTTATAGGCTCCACAGTATTTTCAATGGCCTCGTCCCGAGTAATCTGTCCCGCCAGATAAGGCTGTAAACCATACTCATTGGCCTGACTCCAATAGGGGGCCATAATGTAAAACGTAAGAAACAGAGCCAAACCGATAATAACCATATTAGGTGGGCTGGTCTGGGTAGACATAGCATTACGCAAAAATCCAAGCACCACAACAATTCTGATAAAGGCCGTAGTCATTATCAAAATAGATGGTGCGATAGACAAGATGGTCAAAACCGCCATGAGCTGCAAAGTAACTGCAACATCCTGGGGATTTTCGGACGATCCTACATCGATATTAACATTTGGTATAAGTGGTGCTGCGGAAGCATCCCTTATTAAACATAAAAATAAAAGCAGGCTCACTCCTATACAGAGCAGCCGCTGCAGCTTGGTCAAGCTTCACAACCCCTTATCTTCTACGTTTTATACTATCTCTGATAAATGAAGGTACCCTCTGAGTCAGCTGATCTAATGTTGACAACTGGCTGGCAAATATACTGTCATCCAGTGGCTGGTCTATTGACTGTCTTCGTAGCCGTTCGATTTCTTCCGGGTCAGTCACTTCCCCCAGCAACGTAACCTGATGTTCTGTAACTCCTAACATCAAAGTTCTTCCTGCCAATTCAACTACACATACTGACTTATTGGGCCCCAATGGCAAATGCTCCATTATACGGCCACCACCAGAGGTAGTAGCCTTGGCAAACCTACCGCCTAAAAATTTAGACGCAAAATATGCCATGACAACCACAAAGGCAAACACAGCCAAAAGACTGATTAAATATGCCAATGTCGACCACCATGACATTTGAGAAGGTTGTGGATCGGTATTCTCGTAACCGGACAAGTAGCCACCGCCACTAGCCGAATTAGCTGCCGCCAGACAATCTGGCGACAGCACTGACAACACCAATATAATGATACATAGGACAGATGCCATGGAGCAGAAACGACTCCAGTTCTTCATCAGCCAACAGCTTTACGAACAGCTTCAAGAACACGGTCTGCCTGGAATGGCTTTACAATAAAGTCACGAGCACCAGCCTGGATTGCTTCAATAACCATAGCCTGCTGACCCATAGCAGAACACATAACCAGCTTTGCGTTAGGGTCAATCTTTAATACCATCCATCTCTGGCATGGTAATATCCATAGTAGTAAGATCTGGCTTCAGCTCCTGATATTTCTCGAGAGCCTTCATACCATTTTCAGCCTCACCAACGACCTCATAGCCGTTCTTGGACAAAATGTCCTTTACCATCATTCTCATGAATGCCGCGTCATCTACTACTAATACTCTAACTGCCATTTGTCATCTCTCCTCATTAATATTCTCATATTCTGAATTGAAATATTATCTACCAATACTACTTTAATTATATATTAAAGATTTCATTTTAACAAGTACTACTAAATTCGTCACTTATCTTTCATTACAGACTCTGCACACGTTCCATCGGGCTTACTATCTCGGTGATACGTACACCGAAGTTCTCATCGATAACAACGACTTCACCTTTAGCGGTAAGCTGTCCATTAACGTGAATGTCAACCGGTTCACCAGCCAGTTTATCCAGCTCTATGATAGAACCAGTGGAGAACTCCAATATCTCCTTGATGGACTTTTTCGCACGTCCCAACTCAACAGTTACCTGCAGAGGAACATCCTGAATCAAGCTGATATTAGCTGTATTTGCTTCAATAGGTTCATTGGTAAGCGGTGCGAACTGTGCACTCTGTACTGGTACCCCTGCACCAAGCACTGCAGAATTGGCATATTGTGCAGGTGGCGCGTACATTGGCTGTGCCGCCATCTGTGGTGGCGGTGCCATTTGTGGCGGAGGTGCCATTGGCGGTGCCTGAGGTGGTGGCGCAGCAGCTGGAGCTGGTGCCGGAGCCGCAGGTGGCGGCGGTGGCGGTGCAGCAGCTGGAGCTGGTGCAGGCTCTGGTTCTGGCTCTTCTTCTGGCTGAGGTCCACCATTCATCAGGAACTCAACCATTTCCTTGGCCACATCCAGAGGCAATATCTGCATAATCTCACTGTCAATAAGACCATCCACTTCCATGCGGAAGCAAATTCTCGCCACTGGTTCATTCTGACCAAATACAGAATCAACCTCTGGGGTATCCTTGGTGGAGAAATCAACAAGGTTAACTTTTGGCGGCGAAATATCGATTTTCTTATTGAACATTGTCGATAATGAGGTAGCAACCGTACCCATCATCTGGTTCATGGACTCGCCCACGGCACTCATGTGAATTTCATTGAGCTCTCCTGGTGGATTAAGTCCATCGCCACCCATCATCAAATCAGCGATGATGGAAGCATCACTTGCCTGAATAGCCAAAATGTTATTTCCATTGATACCAATGACATAGCCTACCTCAACTATCAGATAAGGCATTGGATATTCGTCCTTAATAGCCGACATTGTATCAAGTTTAACATTTGGAGTAGTAATATTTACCTTATGTCCCAAAAGTACAGACAGGGTAGTGGCTGCACTTCCCATAGAAATATTACCAATCTCTCCCAAGGCATCTTTTTCTAAATCGGTAAGTGTGCCTTCTGGTTCAGCATCGGAAGGAGCCGGTGCAGCATCCGTAGGTTCTGGATCACTAGAAGAGGATCCGCCTCCATTCATCAGCGCATCAATCTCTTCCTGTGTAAGAGCATCACCCATTAGTACCTTCATCTCCTTCCGTAATCAATCTAGTAATTTGTACGGCAGCCTTCTTGCCGGAGGTGCCGGGCCGACAATAGAATTTTGTATTATTGCCGACAATACATTTCAATTCATCATCCACTCTGGTATCAAGCTGTAAAACATCTCCATAACTCAACGACAGGAATTCTCGAACTGAAATATCAAACTGTCCCATTTGGATAACCACAGGGACTTTAGTTTTTCTAAGCTTTTGGCGTATCATATCCTCATGCTCTGGGTGCTCTTCCTTGGAGATATTTGCTGCAACCCAGAACGTGGTGGTCAGCTTGGACATAATTGGTTCAAGTACCAAATACGGAATACATATATTCATAAAACCTTCCACCGAACCTATCTTGGTTTGGATGGTTATGATTACTACCATATCGCTAGGTGGAACAATCTGAGCAAACTGTGGATTAGACTCAATTGCCTCCATCTTAGGATTAAATTGAACCACATTAAACCACGCCTCCCGGAGGTGTCCCATGGCTTTGTCAAAAATACGGCGAATAACTGCTTCTTCAATCTCTGTCAGTACCCGTGGTTTAATGGTGTTATCTCCCTGTCCACCAAAAACTCGGTCAATTATTGAAAAAGCAATACCAGTATTCATCTCCATGATGACATTGCCTTTAAGAGGCGGTACTGTCAATATTCCAATAACACTAGGGTTTGAAAGCGATTGGACAAATTCCTGATATGTAAGCTGCTCAACTGATGCAACCTCTACAGATACCAATGCCCGCAAATATGTGGACAAGTATGTATTGAAGAGACGCGCAAAATTGTCATGCAGCATATTAAGCGTCCTAATCTGATCCTTGGAAAACTTATCTGGCCGCTTGAAGTCATAAGTCTTGACTTTCTTGGTGTTTTCTTCTTTTTGCATGGTTTCGGCATCTGCCTCACCAGAAGCGAACTGGGCCAATAGTTTGTCTATTTCAGATTGTGATAATACATCATCTGCCAAGCTTCATCCCCCTTTCCTTCTCAAAGTATATAATAAATAGTAATAAATTACTGAAGCATAAAGCTAGTAATGTAAACATCGAAAACACTGCCTTCTCCCAAGGCCTTGTTTACTTCGCTCTTTATTTTTGCTTTTAGGTCATCCTGCTTATTTGCATCTAATTCCTCAATCTTGACCGTACGCAATATCTGCAGGGTGGAATCCATAATTTTGGTCTCAGCCATAGGAACAAGCTTGCCCTCTTTTACGACCTCTTCCTTTTCTGGATTCAGTTCCATAACAACGCCAATCTTTAAAAATCTGCTGGCTTTTATACCGCCCACATTCACGATCATGCCTTCCTTTGGATCGCCCAATTTAACGAACACACCTGGATCGTGATGCTTTACTTCCCCACCATTAGCAGTGGTACCAGCCCCCATCATGGTACTGGAAATAAAGAATGCAATTACGCCGGACAATACTAAGCCTAGAACTATAAGGACTATGATTATTACCAGAGGAAATTTCTTCGCTTTACCCGCTTCCGGAGCCTGTTCCTCAGTCTTCTCTTCATCAGCCATTGCATGTCACTCCTTTTATTTATTATCTATTAAATTGATAAATCAAGATTTATCAAAAAATATTCAACATACTTATTTTAGCAATAATTAGCCAAATTACAACTATTTAAACCAAATTATCAACAATTATGGACTATATTACCAAAGTGTCCTTACTTAAACCAGGCCCGCTTATATTTTACAACCTGACGAACAACTTCTTCCATTGGTTCTTCCACGATAATCTTTTTACCATTGGTAAGGGTAATAACTGTATCCGGTGTTTCTTCTATCGTTTCTATTATTTCGGCATTAAGTACAAATTCCCCTTTTTTCTTTCCATCAGAATTAAATTTTGTAAGCTTAATCATATAAGCTCCCCCCCATTGGTTTGTTAATACAAATTTAATTCAAGGCAGGTGCAGGTTGCACCTGCCTTGAATATTTTAGTTTACTTTTAGATACTAATTATTATCTCTTCATATTGATAAGAGTTTCCAGCATTTCATCAGATACGGTAATAATCTTAGAGTTGGACTGGAAACCACGCTGGGTGATAATCATATCACTGAACTCATTGGCCACGTCAACATTGGACATTTCCAGTGCCGAAGCAGTGATAGTTGCGCCAAAACCAGTAGAAGTACCAATATTTGGTACACCAGAGTTCTGGGACTCAACATAAAGAGAACTACCCTTCTTGGTGAGACCAGGAGCATTAGTGAACTGAGCTACAGCAATCTGAGCCTCACGACGCAAAATACCATTTGTATAGGTGCCAACAATAGTACCGGTTTCATCAATTGCAACTGTATCCAAGGTACCAGATGCATAACCATCAGCTTCAGCATTGATGGTACTGGAGTTAGCATACTGAGTAAGGTTATCGAAAGAGATAGTTACAGACTGCGGAGCTGCACCATTACCATTGGAATAAGCTAAATCCAATTTTGCACTACCTTCTTTGAATGCACCTGTTTCCTTAAACTTAATCTCAGCATCAGTCATTGTTAAGGTAGTTAATGAACCATCTTCCTCGGTAATCTCCGTCTTCGCTAATTTAGCTAACCAGGTATTCTCTCCAGTTTTCTCCACAGTAATCGGTACGATATGAGCAGAACCCAAGGAATCGTAGACCTTCACGGTAGTAGAAAGTGGAATACTGTTACCCTGCTTATACTTACCTGCAGTTACAGTCTGAGTAGTTCCATCAGACATGGTCAATACAGCTGCAACAACCTTTCTTGGATCAGTATCACTAATTGCCTTACCAACTTCAACTTCGGTAGGTGCAGGGCTTGCTGTAGAACCATCATCCAAAGTTGCGGAAATACCAGTAATCGTTGCTGCTGTAGCATTAAGGTTATTTACATAATTAGCGGTTTTAGTTGCTGATGATGGCATGGTCTTACCAGCACGGATAGCAATGGAAGATGTAGCACCATTAGTATTAATAGAATTGTGCTCAGTAGCAGATTCATTCATATAGCCCTGAACAAACAATCCCTCAGCATTTACCAGATTCCCCTGGGAGTCAAAGTTAAAAGCACCATTACGGGTATAGAAGGTCTGATTGCCCTGCTTAACCACAAAGAGTGCATTACCGGACAGACACAGGTCAGTATTGATACCAGTACTCTGTACGGAACCGTCTTTAAAGTTTACATCGATGGCAGAAACTTTGGAACCAAGACCAATCTGCTTAGGATTGGTACCACCCACAGTATCAGTAGCCTGGGAGGCAGCCGAAAGGGTCTGACTCAGCGAATCCTCGAAGTTTACTCGGGAGGATTTGAAACCAGTGGTATTAACATTGGAAATGTTGTTACCAATAACATCCATACGAGTCTGATGATTTTTAAGACCGGAAACGCCGGAAAAAAGTGAACGCATCATAATGAATCAATCTCCTTTTCTTTTCTACATGATGCGGCAAGTTTATTGAGAAGCATCAGTCAGTCAGCTTCTCAAGCTCCCCTTAAAAGGTCCAAGCTTACAGTATTGCCGCGCTATCAATATTCGTAATAATGTTTTCCTTTGCACTTGATCCATCCATGGCGGTAATTACAGTCCTGTTAGCGACACTGACCACCAGAGCCATATCATTCATATAAATGAGAGACTCCCGGGCTCCTTTTTGAGCCATTTTGGTTACGGTGTCATCCAGCTTTTGCAAATCCTTTTCGCTAAAGCTTAGATTGCGACTTTCCATTCTCTGCAACGCATGACTGGAAAATGTTACCTTGCGGTCAGAAACTCTTTGCAATATATCCGCAAAGGAAGCTCCAGTTGCTGCAGTAGTATTAATGTTGCTTTGACGCTGGCTTAGGCTGGAATTATCCACGGGCAAAATCGGTTGTGACGGAAAAAAGATTTTTGAGTCACTCATATTTGCCTCCTAGTTTTATACCCCTTCACCAACCCGGGTAAGTTTACTGATATCAACCTTGGTAACGAATTCCTGGCCACTGGCATCCTTAACTGTAGCAACAATCGAAGGGCTACCGTCAGAAATGCTTACGCCAGTAATCATACCACTACATTTAATATCCTGACCATTGACATTCTCAACCCACTGACATTCTTTGCCAATCATGCTGCTTAACTGGCCAACCAATACGGAAGAGTCAATATTCTCTACCAACGAGTATACATCCGCCAATTTATCGGATACATTGGTCATCTGCTCCAACGCGGAGAACTGAGCCAACTGGGCCAAATATTCACCATTATCCATTGGGTTGAGCGGATCCTGATACTGCATCTGGGTTACCAGCAGAGAAAGAAACGCATCCTTATTAAGCTCACTCTTCTTACCAACCTCGGAAGCCTTAACACCTTGGTTCTTCATGTACTCTTCGTAATTATAGGTTTTACCATCAACCGTGATCGTGTTTAACGAATTTGCCATATTATTGTCTCCTTTCTGATATTTTATACTGCGTAATCAACACCATCGGAAATCTTATTTCCTTCGCTATCCCGAATAACATCGGTGGCATTGTTCACTGGCTCAGTTGACAGCAGGTCAACATCCTCTTCAAAATCCTTCAAGTCAAGTTCTTGACTTCTGGCACTTTGTTGAGCCTGTTGCTGATAGTATCCCTGGCTCTGTCCCTCTGGAAGCTGTCCATCGGTAAGGCCGGTCTGAACCTCTACACTGTCTACCTTAATTCCCTGATCATTAAGCTCCTTTTGCAGCTGTATCATGGAAGTTTCCAGCATCGCCCTTACCTGTGCGTTGTCAGTATGGAAGGTAGCTGTTACACCACCATTGCTGTTCACTGCCACCTTTAAGGTAAGATCACCCAAATGTCTTGGATTCAGCTTGATTACCATCTCAGTGTTTTCTGCATTCCGAATGAGTCTGGCCTGCTCAACAATCTGCTGAGTTATGTTGTAATCAGTACGGGTCTGACTAACATTCTGCTGCGTAGACACTTGAGCAACATTATCTGTTGACTGGTTCTGAACAGTAGAAGCATTGACTGCCTGAGCAGAATCCATACGGTCAGTAAACGCTGGTTCTTCGCTTTCAACCTGCTTAACCTGAGGAGCTGCCATGGTCTCAGTCTTTGCATCCTGTTGGAAGGCCTGCTGTTGCTGATTGTCAGAATTAAGCTCCTGCTTGGCGTCACGTCCACTTACCACTTGTACCTGTTGACCGAGAAGATTATTCACATCCTCTACTGTGGTCTTCTGTACAGTTGCTTCAGTAGCTTCAGACTTCTGACTAACGATTCGGCTACCTGACAAAACGGCCAGCATATCCTGTTCCTTTGTCATATCACCTGAATCAATTACCTGGGAACCATCCGGAGCGGTTACCTTTTCCACTGGCTGTACTGGCTTTAACAATGCTTCAATGGCTTTTGGCTGATGAGCCTCTGGCTGCTGAAGATTGGTATTCTGAACCACTGACTGAGCTTCACTGTCAGTAACTACAGAATCATTCACCACCACATTTTCCTTGGCGACATCCTGAACCTGAGAATTGGTCCGGTCCATCTGCTGTTGGAGCTGGGTTGCAGCTACCGGCTGCTGTAACTCCTGAGATACAGTGCTTACTTCTGGCGATACAGCGTTAGCCTCTAAAGACACGGTGTTAAGCTGCATCACATCCTGAGTAGGCTGCTGATCTGTTAAGTTTGCTAGTGGCGCAGTCGCCTCAGCATGAGCTGTTGATTGTGCTGACGTCGTAAGCTCTGCTAACGGCATTTGGGCCGCGGTAGTTGCAACGACTTCAGCTGCCAACTCTTCAGCAACTTCATCCACTGCCTCGGCTACAGTATCCTGCAAAGGATCATTTGGCTTAGCATCTGCCAACTCCGATGTCTTCTGCACACTATCCTCTGCCACAGGTTTTTCTACAGCTTCCTTAACAATCTTGGCCAACTTATCATCTGTTGTGACATCTTTCAATTCAGATGAAAAATCCCTGCCCTGCTTGCCAGTGGCTGTCTTACGGCCCTCAACGGCTGTGTTGACATTTTTCTGTACACTCCCCTGGGAGGCAGCTGGTGCAGAAGAAAACAGATTTGCACTAATGTTTGTCCCCATATATTCACCTCCTTAGTGTGAAAAAATATTTATGATAACCACCATTAGGCGGTAATCAACTATAAGTTAATTTTAAAAAAGAATTATTAAAGAGCCATTAGGGAAAGATTAATTATTACCGTTTTGATTCTGACCTTGATTTTGGTTCTGATTTTGGTTCT
>CACZYN010000083.1 GCA_902785445.1 uncultured Anaerovibrio sp. | reverse complement strand
TTCTAAGATTGCCGAGGCAATTAAGCTGCCCAATCACCCTGTGGCAGTGATTCGTACTGATGAAAAGCCAGAGGATGCGTTGATGTTTAAGGAAGGGGTATGGGGCTGTGTTGTGGCCATGATTAATGCCGCTTCCAAGGGTAAGACTGTGGCCTTGAGTGATGCCACTGTTGCGTGTCAGGGAGGACATGCCGGTTGTGGCTTTGGCCCATATAGGGAAGGCTATGTTGAACGTTTTTTGTCGGATGGTGAGGGCTTAGTGGTCAAGGGTGTTCAGGTGGAAGGGGAGAGGTACAAAGCCTCCCCGGAACTGGCATTGAAGTTTATGCGCTGGCAGCCTGTGCCGGAGGGCGTAAAGGAATACTTAGTCCTGAAGCCCCTTTCGGAGGTGTCGGAACCAGAAACTCCGGAAGCCGTAATCTTTTTGGTAAATGTGGACAGACTGTCTGGTTTGGCAACTCTGGCCAATTTTGATACGGAAAATCAGGATAATGTTAAGCTATACTTTGGCGCTGGATGCGGTCAGGCCATAGGTAATGTGCTGGATGCTTCTGTGCGTGGCAGCAGGGAATGCTTTATTGGTATGACGGATCCGTCAGCCCGCAAGGTCCTTCCGGCAGATATTATGTCCTTCAGTATTCCATTTAAGCGTTTTATGGAAATGGAGGAGAACGCCGACAAGAGCTTCTTCCACACCAAGACCTGGGAAACCATCTCTAAACGGCTGGATTGAATAGAATGTGGATTGAATAAAACAAAGAGGACAGCTATCTCAAATGTGAGACGGCTGTCCTTATTTTTTTTACATATTCAATTGTCCGGGCAGTACCAGCTTTTCCTTTACAGGAAACTGTTGGTCAAATTTCTCAAAATCCTCCGGATGTTCCTCGGCAACGAAATATGCTCTTGGTGTGGCATATTCCCCCGTGATACCATCAAAATATCCCGGTTTTAGTTCCTTGCATAGGAAGAAGGAGGCGTCCATGCCTTCCGGCAGACCATGATAACGGATTCCCTTGGTGGAAGCCACAACGAAGCCGCTTTTGCCGTAAAAATCAATGTTGCCTTCAAAGCATACAGCTCCGCAGCCGAGTTTTATCGCCTGCTCCAGACCATAGTCCAGAAGTATCTTGCCGTAGCCCATATGCTGATATTTTCTGTCTATACAGATGGGTCCCATGGTCATAATCGGCAACTTGGCACCATTATCTATGCTTATTTCAGTACGCACGAAAACAATCTGGCCGATTTTCCTTCCGTCAATCTCCAGCACAAAATCGAGCTGGGGAACAAAATCCGGGTGCTTTCTCAGCTGGTGAAGCACATAGTGCTCCAGACAGCCAGGTCTGTATACATTCCAAAAGCTCTCTCTAACCAGATTTTCTACCTGAAAGTAGTCGCTAGTCTTTTCATTGCGAATTATGTAATTATTCAATGTTTTTTCCTCCAAATATATACTGTAAACTATAACGCAGTTTGTTACAGCAGGAGGATTACAGGTGCACTGTAAGCTCCTGCTTACAGCACAATAGGCTTGGAAGTTTTGTTATTAAACAAAAAGCATTCTCCTATATATTAATTATTATTAAAATTTTTTAACATAATATTATACTTGTGTTTGAAAGTCAACCCATATCGCTTACTGGGTTCCCAAAAAATTCTGTAATTGATGCTTTAAAATCTAATCTACATGGAAAAATATGGCATTTAGCAGAGCTACTGGCAGCTTGGGCAGCAACAGGAAAATTGCTTTACCGTTATCCTTTAGCCATTGGCGGTGCAACTTGTATTTGGGGTCGTATTGGGCAACCAGCTTCCAAAAGGCAGCGGAGTGGTTCATTTCCTTTAGATGTGCCAGCTCGTGGATAAGAAGATAGTCTATAACCTCATCTGGTGCCATAATGATTCGCCAATTAAAGTTAAGATTTTTAAGTGACGAGCAGCTGCCCCAACGTGAATTCTGATCCTTTATAAAAATCTTATTGAATGATAATCCCATTTCCTCGGACCAGTAGGCAGTGCGGCTTATGATATAGTGCTGAGCCTTGCGACGGTACCATTTCACCAAAGGCACCTGTACAGGCACTTCGGGGTGGATCTTGTAAAAATTCACTGTAAGTTTGTCCCCATTAATTTTTACTTGGGGCTTATCCAGTGATTTCCTTATTTCCAGGGAATATGTTTTTCCAAGATATGGCATAGGATGGCCGGTGGACAGATTGCGTATTGCTTTTTTCATTTTATTCTCCCAAATAAATAGATAATATCTATTTTAAGAGGAAAGATATATTTTGTAAAATGGCGTTTATTTAAGTAAATTATAGGCGGCATTAGGGTTATGTACGTACAGCTCACCCAAGGAGCCTACTTCCTTGTGAAGAGCCTGCATTCCCTGTTTCACGGCCCAAAGAGCAACCTGACTTTGTGTATTGGCACTGGCGTTGTTGACGGACTCAGCGGCAATATCGGTATCATCAATGGTAGATACCGCTTCGTAAAGATTCTCCTCCATGGTGGTGTAGTTGGCGGACTGATATTCCAGTCCCTTTTGGGCGGCACCAATGCTGGTAGCCTGATCAAGGGCCGTATTTAAAGCACTGTCAACGGTATCAATGGCAGTGCCCAAGTCAGACAGATCTCCTAGAGTAATGTTGCTGTTTCCTTCATTGTCTGTAAGGCCAAGGCCCGCGGTACTCATATCTCCAAGATTAACTGTTTCATAGCCACTGTCACTGGCCACTTGAATGGACTGGCTGCCATCCAGAAGGCTTTGTCCGTTATAGGTAACCTGGGCGTTGGAATCAATCTGGGATAAGGTCTGATTTACTGATTCCTGCAGGGCTGCAATATCAGAATTGCTGTTGGTGCCATTGGCAGCACTTATTAATGTCTGCTTTAGTGAAGACAAGGAATTTATGGTGTTGCTTACGGCCCCTGCCGCCACATTCAGCATGGCGTTGACTGTCTGGGTGTTGCTGTTGGATTGTGTAACACTGTCTATATTATTGTACATCCGCTGCACAATGGAGTATTCTGAAGCACCCTTGGCTGGACTATAGTATTTGCTTCCCGTTGCTATCCGTTTTATACTTTCTGCCTGTGAAGTTTGGGCACGGTTTAAATCATTCAAAGAGGTATTAATAACGCTCATTACACTGCCAATACTCATATTTTTTCTCCCATCTTTTTTAATCTCATTTTAATGGGCTCATTATATTGGCTAAATATAAATTTTTTCTAAACTGGAAATTAAGAAAAGATAAATAAGGAAATTAATGTGTGTTTAGATTTATGCTCTATTATATATACATGATAATTAAAGGGGGCATTTCATTATGAAAAAATCTAAAATATTGGCCTGTATGTTGGCCACCTCAATAGCTGTTGGTGGATACTGCACTTTAAATTCTGCTTATGCGGCAGAGGCGGATAATACACAATGTATCCTGTTTTCAGATCAGGAAAGGCCTGTTGGCCCGCCACCTGACTGGAAACCACCAATGGGGCCGCCACCAAATGGTCCTGTTCCTCACGGGGCACCACCAAATGGGGCACCACCTAATGGTATGCCAGGGGGATTTGGAGGTCCTGAAAGAGTGCCTGAAGTGAAGTATTCAGCGGCTACAGAGATAATCTCCGCCGCCAACCAAAGTGATAAAACATATTCCAGTGACACAGAGGAACAGAGTGCCTTAATAATAAGCACTACTGATAAAGTAAATATTACGAATCCAACTGTATCCAAAACCGGTGATTCGGCTGGCCGGGATAACTGCAACTTCTACGGTCAGAATGCCACTGTTTTGGTAAAGGGTGGGACCACCACTACCATTACTGGTGGCACCATAACCTCGGATGCTGCCGGAGCCAATGGGGTATTCTCCTATGGTGGCAATGGTGGGCAAAATGGGGCTGATGGTGATGGCACCAGGGTAATCATCCGTGATACTAAAATTGTAACTTCCGGCAGTGGTTCCGGTGGTATTATGACCACAGGAGGTGGTATAACTGAGGCCTATAATCTGGATATTACCACCAATGGCCAGTCTTCAGCCCCTATTAGAAGCGACCGGGGAGGCGGAATGGTAACTGTGGATGGCGGTACCTATGTGTCCCATGGCCTTGGTTCTCCGACTATTTATTCTACTGCGGATATTACCGTGTCCAATGCAACTTTGGAATCTACCATGTCCGAGGGCGTATGTATTGAGGGATTAAACTCCATAACCCTCAATAACTGTGACATGACGGCCAATAATACCAGCTGTAATGCCAACGCTAAATTTAATGACATGATTATGATTTATCAGTCGTTTTCCGGGGATGCGGATAGTGGGACATCCTTCTTGAATGTAAACGGTGGCAGCTTGACTAACAAAAACGGTCACGTATTTCACGTGACCAATACCAATGCGGTTATAAACCTTGATGGAGTTAAAATTGTAAATCAGGACGCTAATAATGTGCTTATGTCCGTATGCGATGACGGCTGGAGTGGTGCCTCTAATATTGCAACGGTGAATGTTGCTCATCAGGAGCTGGATGGCAATATTTTGGTAGGTGAAAACTCCCAGCTAACCTTAAATATTAATGCCAATTCAACCTTTACAGGTGCTATCAGTGGACATATTACCAATGTTAAGGGCGAAACGGTTTCTTCCAAGGTGGGAAATGTTGCCGTATCCCTTGATGATAGCAGTAAATGGATTTTGACGGATGATACCAATATTTCCAGCTTTAAAGGAGATATCAGTCAGATAACCGCCAATGGACATAGCCTTTATGTAGACGGCATCAAAGTCCTATAAAATAACCTTTTATAAATTACCCTCGCCCCATTTTTTTAATTCAAGAAGAATGGGGATGAGGGTTTTTGTTTTTTCCGTGAGATTATATTCAACTCTAACAGGCATTTCATCGTACTGTTTTCTTTCCACTAGACCGTCGGCTTCCAGTTCCTTTAAGGAATTGGCCAGCATGGTGTTGGTAATGCCGTGAACAGAACGCCGCAGCTCGCCATAGCGCACGATTTCATTTCGGTCAATAACGCAAAGGATCATTATTTTCCATTTACCTCCAACGGTATCAATAACCCGCTTCAGACCGCAATCCTTTCCGGCAATGTCATCACATAATGGTTCTCTTGTTTCGTTTTTCTTCATGGTATCATTTTCCTTACTAGATAAATAAAAACTGCGTACTTGATATATTTTTTATACCACATATAATATAACTATCAGCTGATAAATGCAACTCAAAGAGACTTAAAAAATACGGAAATTTACTATGATGAAAGGCATCCAAGCGGATGAAGAGGTGAAAATTATGGAATACAAATTTACTAAGGATAATTTTGATGCAGAAGTAATGAACAGTGATATACCAGTGCTCATTGATTTTTACGCAGACTGGTGTGGGCCGTGCCAGATGATGGGGCCGGTGGTAAAAGAGCTGGCCTCTGAGTATGACGGAAGGGTAAAGGTTGGTAAAGTCAATGTGGATCAGCAGCCCGAGCTGGCCCAGAAGTATGGTGTGATGAGTATCCCGTATTTTGCCTTCATTAAAGATGGTAATCTCTACGCTGATGTGCTGGGAGCAGTTCCCAAAGACAAACTTGCCAGCAAACTAAATTCAATGGTATAACTACTGATAGAAGAGTTCATGGTAAAAGGAGGTCCGGGGGAGTATGTTATATGATGCTGCAATTGTTGGTACAGGGCCGGCGGGACTGTCGGCGGCCACGGTGTTAGAGGCCAGAGGAAAGAATATAATCTGGTTTGGTCCTGAAGAAATGAGTTCCAAAATCGAAAAGGCCGAGAAAATTTCCAATTATCCCGGACTGGGTATTATCACTGGTTATGAGTTAAATGAGCAGTTTCGTGCTCACATTAAGGAACTAGGCATTGAAATTACCAATAAATTCGTTACCAAGATTTCGAATTTTGGCGGTCATTTTACCCTGTTGGCAGATAATGAAATGTATGAGGCAAAGACCGTGCTTCTGGCCTCCGGAATAGCTGTGGCCAAAGGTTTTGAGGGCGAAAAGGAGCATTTGGGCAGGGGCGTAAGCTATTGTGCCACCTGTGACGGCATGTTTTACAAGGGAAAGACCTTGGCGGTATATTGTGGTGACAAAAACTTTTTGCCTGAGGTGTCTTACCTGGCCAATATAGCGGAAAAGGTCTACATGTTTTCCCCTGATGGCCAATTGGCAGTACCGGAAAATAAAGTGGAAAAGCTTGGCGGAAGACTGGCTAAAATACTGGGAGAGAACCGGGTGGAGGCTGTGGAACTAAGTAATGGTGATCAAATTGCCGTTGATGGAGTGTTTGTTTTGCGTAACGCTATTCCGCCGGAGGAGCTTTTGCCAGGGCTGGAGTTGGATGGCCCCCATGTGGCCGTGAACCGTCAGCTCCATACAAATATAGACGGCTGCTTTGCAGCCGGGGATAATACAGGCAGGCCATATCAGATTGCCAAGGCTGTAGGTGAGGGCAATGTGGCAGCCCACGAAATACTGGAGTATCTGGCTAAAATAGACCACTCCTTACAACCTAAGAGATTATAACCGCCGGCTTATTTCCGTGCGAGGAGGAACACTGTTCCTATAATGAGGGCAGTGCCAAGCATATCAATTAATCCAAAGCTGGTATTTAGGAACAGGATGGACAGAATTATGGCAGACAGGGGTTCAATGGAGCCTAAGATACTGGCCTCTGATGGCTGGATGTGCTTTATGCTGCCAAGGTAACAGCCAAAGGCCAGCACTGTGCCGAAAATAATTATGTAGGCATATATAAAACCGGCCAGAATATTCCAGGTCCCTACAAACTGCCATGGGGGATTAATTGGCATAAGCACAATACCACCAATAAGCATCCCCCAGCCAATTATCAGGGTAGCCCGCCATTTTCGGATAAGGCGCTTGGGCTGCACTGTGTAAAAGGCGGCAGCTACAGCTGAGAGCAGTCCCCAAACCAAAGCAGTCGGGGAAATGGACAGGTAGTCCAGCCTCCCGTGGGTTACCAGCAGAAATGTTCCTGCCACTGCCATAATTACGCAGATAATTTCGATTAATCGGGGGAGATGGCGGGTGCTTAAGGTTATGTACACTATAATAAATACTGGCATCAGGTATTGCAGTACAGTGGCCGCCGCGGCGTTACCGTATTTTATACAGGCAAAATAGGTATATTGTACAGCCAGCATGCCAAATACAGCAAATAACAATACTTCCAAAGCGTCCTTTTTATCATGCCAGATGGAAAGGATGCTTTCTTTATACATAAGCTTGTCTGCCAAGAGAAGAATTAATCCTGCCAGAATCATGCGGGATACCACCAGCCATTCCGTGGAAAAACCACAGTCTTGCAAGAGATATTGTCCGGCCACGCCACTGCCGCCCCACATGGAGGCACCGAAGCTCACCATAAGCAGACCTTTATTTCTGTTAGTCATACACCAAGCCTCCGATTATGCGTGTATTTCATCATTCATTGCCACCATAATACGTTGAACTGGTAAAAGATAAATTATGAGACAGCATATGATCAGGTCCGGAATCACCACACTGGCATTATAAAGCAAGGAATAGATTATAGGTGAGGTTCCTTCCGGGGCATAAGAGCCGAAAAACACTACGCCAGATATAAAGTGAAAAAGGAATTTTAAAGAATAGGCCACGATTGTTCCCAAAATTATCCGCTTATTAAATAGGGCTACCACTGCCATGGCCATATATGGAAAGGGATAATCAAGCAATACCTGTATAGGATGGAAAAAGTAGGGGTTCATAATTAAGGCAATTGTACCACAGGCAAATCCTGCTATAAGACAAATACGGCTGCCATAACAGGCGGCCAGTAATATAAG
>CACZYN010000082.1 GCA_902785445.1 uncultured Anaerovibrio sp. | reverse complement strand
ATGTGTCACCCCTTAGTCCGGTGGAGGAGAAAATTCTCACCCTGGAGGAGCAAAAAAAAGGGGTACGCTTGGCCTGCTGCGTGCAGATAAAGGGCGATTTGGTGGTCAGTGTGCCGAAGAAGAGTCAGAGTGCCAAGCAGGTGGTACTGGAAGCGGGCAGCAAGCGGCAAATAACCATTAAACCAGCTGTAAAGTCGTTTTATTTACAGCTGGAGCCGCCTACATTGGCTGATCCCCAGGACGATCAACAGCGACTGCTGACAGCTTTGCAGGCTCAGACTGGTATAAAGGACGTCAGGATTGACTATAAAGTGCTTTGTTCATTGTCCAGGACCTTGCGGGAGAGCGATTGGGCTGTAACCGTAACATTGAGGGAGGATAAGGGAGAGATTATCCGGGTCCGGGCCGGAGATACGAGCCTAAAGCTGGGGATAGCCATTGATATAGGCACAACCACTTTAGCCGCCTATCTTTGTGATTTGGACACGGGTGAGCTGCTCAAGAAAGCTTCCCGGATGAATTCGCAAATTGGTTATGGGGAGGATATTCTTTCAAGAGTTTCCTATGCCACCACCAATCCAGAGGGACTTCAGACATTGCATGACATTATTATCAGTGATGTAAACGAACTGGCTGGTGAGCTTACAGCTGGGGTAGGTGTTACAGCCCAGGATGTGGATGAAATGGTGCTGGTATATAACACCGTTATGCACCATCTGGCCCTGAACCTTTATCCGGGCTATGTGGGCAGGTCTCCCTTTGCACCGGTAGCGGCCCATGCGCTGGACATAAAGGCCAGGGATTTGGGGATAAAAATCAACCCTGCTGGGTGGGTTCATTCTCTGCCCATAGAAGCCGGTTTTGTCGGGGCTGACAATATGGCAGTTCTCATTGCCGAAGAGCCATACAACAGCGATTCAATAAAATTGATTATAGATATTGGTACCAACGGAGAAATTGATTTGGGAAACAAGGACAGGCTGTTATGTACATCCTGTGCTACCGGACCAGCTTTGGAGGGTGCCCAGATAAAATTTGGCATGCGGGCGGCGCCTGGTGCCATTGAGGGGGTAAGGATTGATAAGGAAAACCTTGAGCCATCCTATAAGGTGATTGGAAACGATACCTGGTACCCGGAGCTGGAAAATCCGGGAGCCTTAGGAATATGTGGATCAGGCATTATTGATGTTTTTGCTGCCCTGTTTGAATCTGGCATCGTGGGGAAAAGTGGCCGTATAAACGGCAAACTCAATTCACCACGGATTCGGAAGGACGAAAATGGCAAGTGGGAATATGTACTGGCTTACGCCAAGGAAACCGGCATCGGTCAGGACATTGTGGTAACCCAGGCGGATGTGCGGGCCATACAGCTGGCCAAGGCGGCAATTTATGTGGGGGCAGAATATTTGATGAACAAATACGGCATTGACCATGTGGATGAGGTTATTCTGGCCGGTGCCTTTGGTAGTTATATAAATAAGAAGAGTGCTCTTACCATGGGGATGTTCCCGGATTGCGCTCTGGAAAATATCCATGCAGTAGGTAATGCAGCCGGCGATGGGGCCCGGATTGCCCTGCTGAACATCGATAAACGCCGGGAGGCAGATAAAATTGCCAGAAAGGTGGAATTCGTGGAAACAGCGGCTGAACCTGATTTCCAGGACCATTTTATGGAGGCGATAGCTATTCCACACGCCAAGGCAAAATTTCCCCATCTGAATGAAAATGTAGAGCATAGAAAGGCAGATGAATTTCATGACTGAATGGAAGGATCAGATGACTGCAGTTGAACGTATGGCGGCCTATGCCAAGGGCGAAGATATTGACCGTCTGCCATGCGTACCCATTGTGGGCAATACTGCTGCCCGGGTTATCGGAGTTAAGGTATCCGATTTCCGGGGTAATGGTGAGTTGATAGCAAAAGCCCATATAGAAGCGTATAAATTATTTCACTATGATAATATCCGTGTGTTCACGGATTTGTATACTCAGGCAGAAGCCATGGGTTCTGAGGTTATCTACCCTGAAGATGAAACCGCCTATTTGGGGCAGCCGGTAATCAAGCTGGATCCGAAGCTGTCCAACTTGGATGAGATCGATAAGCTTCGCCCAGCCGACCCATATAAAGACGGTAATCTTCCGGAACACTTGAAGGCCATGCGGATTGTGGTGGATGCCGTAGGCAAGGAAGTTCCAGTAGGTGGGGCAGTAACGGGACCATTTACAAATTCCTCCTTTTTGGTGGGAGCAGAAAATCTGGTGCGTCTGACCCTGAAGAATCCGGCGGCGGTACATAAGCTTTGTGAGCTTTCCCTGGAAAGTAACTTTCGCTATGTGGATGCGGTTATTGAGGCTGGGGTAACGCCTAGTCTGACGGATGCCATGTCTTCCAGTACGGTTATCAGCCCACGGCTGTTCAGGAAATTCTCCTTGCCTTATTTAAAGAAACTCATTGATCATATTCATAACAAGGGCAAGAAGGTTACTCTGCATATTTGCGGTAAGACCGACGGTATTTGGGAAGATATGGTGGCGGCCGGAGCGGACTGCCTCAGTATTGATAATGATGCGGATATCAAAAAAGCCAAGGAGATGGTGGGGGACCGGGTAATGCTTATGGGCAATGTCCGTCCATCGGAGACCATGCTGGAAGGTACCGTGGAGGATGTGCGGAAGGCTACAGAGGATGTGGTAAGGAAGGTATATGACTCACCAAAGGGATTCATTGTAGCCTCCGGCTGCAGTCTGCCAACCGAAACTCCATTTGAAAACATTCATGAGATGTTGAATACGGTCCGTCGTATTGGTAATCCGTTTGCTATTAAGAGTCCTGAATCCATCGGGGCATAGGAAGGAATGATTAGAATATGAAAAAAATATTGGCCGTGTTGCTTACGGTAATTGCACTTATTACCGCTGCCTGTGGCAGCAATAACAAGACCGCTGACCAGAAAACCGATTTTAAAATTGGTTATTTGGCCTCTACTGGTCATATTCTGTACTTTATTGCCCAGGAAAAGGGCTATTTTGCTGAGGAAGGCCTTAATGCTGAATTGGTACTTTTTAACAATTCCGGTGAAGGAATTACGGCGGTGGCCAATGGCAAGTTGGATGTGGGTGCCTTCGGCAGCTCTGCTCCAATGGTGTATATTTCCAAGGGTAGTCCAATTACCATTTTTGCCGGACAGATGTCCATGGGGCATGCGTTGGTGGCTAGGCCGGAAAAGGCAGCTGAGTTGTCTGATCTGAAGAATCTCAAGGGAAAGACCATAGCTACTATTCGTCTGGCTACCGGTGATATTGTGTTCCGTGAGGCTGCCATCAAGCAGGGCTTAAAGATTAATGAGGATGTTACCTTTAAGGAAATGGAATCTGCTTCCGCTGCCATGGAAGCTGTAAAGAATGGGGCGGCTGACGCTTCCGTAGTATGGACACCATTTAGAAAGATGGCTGAGCAACAGGGCTTAAAGATTGTTAAGTACAGTCCGGAGGTACCTGGCTTCGAAAACCATCCATGCTGCCGTCAGATTGCCAGCACTGCGAGTATCAAGAAAAATCCGGAGGCCTATGAGGCTTTCCTGCGGGCTATGATTAAGGCGTATCGCTTCTACAAGACCAACCAGAAGGAATCTATAGAAATTCTTTCCAAATACGTCAACATTGACAAAGATACTTTGTATGAGGAAACCTACGGAAAGTTTGTGGAGTCAAATCCTGATCCAAACCGTAATGCCGTTATTGACTTCTATAAGTACATGAAGGAAGTGGGTTATATTGAAAAGGACTTTAACATTGAAGACCATATCAACATCAAGCTCTATCAGAACGCCCTGGACAAGTTACTTGAAGCTGAGCCGGAGGATCCTACCTTTAAGCAGCTTAAGGCAGATTTCGAGAAAAATGATCTCTAAGTTTAATATACTGCCAAACGCATTGTTTGTAGTGCTGCTGGCGGTGTTGGTCGGTTCTGAGCAAATAAAGGAGGAGCCCCTTTTATTGGGGCTCCTGATATTAACTGAGGTATACCAGTTAGCGGTGTCGGCCCTGCGACCACACAGGGCTCAACAGGCTGGGGATGTGACAGCTATCTTCTTTGGCCTAGTACTGGTATGGGAATTGCTGACAGTACAGTTTGATGTGCTGGATGCTTTTCTATTTCCCACCCCGGAGCGGGTATTGGAAATTTTCCGTGATGATTTCCCGACAATTTTCAAGGGATTGGGAAGTTCCCTTATATTGCTGACTTCAGCCTATGGACTGGCTTTGGCAACAGCCATACCGTTGGGGTTGCTTATAGGCTGGCGCCGGCGGATCTTTAACGCAGTGCAGCCTGTATCCAAGATAATGAGTGCTGTACCGCCAATTGTGTATATTCCGTATGCAATTGCCATTTTGCCAACCTTTCAGTTGGCCTCCATACTGGTAATTTTCGTGGGGGCTTTTTGGCCAATTTTTGTCAGCACCCTAAATGCTACGGTGCAAATTGACAAGACATTGATAGATTCTGCCAGAATGCTGAGAATAAAGGAGAGGCGGCTGCTCTTTGAAGTGATTTTGCCATCCATTATGCCCCAGGTGTTGACTGGGTGCAGTGTGGGCCTGATTTTTGGGTTTATACTGTTGGCTTCCGCGGAAATGATTGGTGCTACCTCCGGTATTGGCTGGTATGTAAAGTACTATTCTGATTTTGGTGACTATGGCAAGGTTATTGTGGGCATATTGTTTATTGGCCTGGTAGTAACCGCAGTTATGGCTGTATTTGACCGGATACAGGGGCATCTACTGCGATGGCAGGCCAAGTATGCCGAGCATTAAATAGGAGGCGGCAATATGTTGGAAGTAACTAATATTACCAAATCCTTTGACAAGGATGGGGCACGACAGGTAGTACTGTCAGATCTGAGTTTGGAAATTGGTGCCAGAGAATTTGTTTGCCTATTAGGACCATCTGGATGTGGCAAAAGTACTCTGCTGAGAATTATGGCGGGACTGGATCAGGCCGAAGCTGGTACAGTACATCTGGATGACCGGTTAGTGAAGGAACCACAGCCTAAGTGCGCCTTTGTATTTCAGGATTATGCCTTGTTTCCCTGGAAGACAGTACTGGAAAATGCGGTATACGGCATGGATGTGCAGGGAATGTATGACAAGACCACCCGTGTTGAGAAGGCCCGGGAATATTTAAAGCTTATGCATCTGGAAAATTATGAAAATTCCTATATTCATGAGCTATCTGGTGGTATGCGGCAGCGTACTGCCATTGCCCGTAGCCTGGCGCTGGAACCGGAGATTTTGTTTATGGATGAGCCTTTCGGGGCCCTGGATAATTTTACCCGCATGGAGCTACAGGAGCTGCTTTTAGATATTTATCGGAAGAATAAGTTAAGCGTGGTATTTGTAACCCATGACATCAGTGAGGCTATTTATTTGGGTGACCGGGTGGTGGTGATGAACGCCCATCCGGGGACCATTCATTCCATATTGGAAATCAACAGGGGCTTGGTAGCAGACCGGACCAGTGAAGATTTTCATTTGTATGAGGATAGAATTATGCAGGCCTTTCAATTGGTCCGCAAACAGGAAATTGAGTATTACATTTAGGTAAAGGAAGGCGGTGGCAATATGGCGGAAAAGCGCATGGAGCATTTTAAGTGTCTTGGTGAACCGGAACGGCAGATTGCCACCGAATTATGTGAGCAGGCCGGTGTAACCGTGGAAAGTGTTTATTGCCAGGGAGAAGCCATGGCGGCTTTGGCCAGGACCATACGCAGCCTGGAGGGTGATGCCATATGTAAGCTGCCCTTTGCCTCAATAGCTGAGGCGGAGCAGCTGGGAGCGAAATGGCAGTTGGGACAGTATGTTCAACAGCCATTACCGGGAGAACTGCCTTATAAAAAGCTGGAGGATGTGGAGATAAAGCCTTTTTCCTTTGATTGGGGTATTATGCAGGAAGTGCTGAAGGGAATCATAACCCTGAAATCCCAAGGGGAAACTGTGAGCTTCAACCTTGAGGGACCCTTTACCCTGTTGGGGATGCTTGTTCCGTCCCAGGAAATATACAGGGGAATGCGGCGGCAGCCAGCTTTGTTGCGGCAACTGTGTGGCAAACTGATTGATAATATTGCGACGGAGGCGGCCCGGTTGGCGATGGCTGGCGTGGATATGCTTTCTTATGCCGACCCGATGGTTACCTGCCGGTTAGTGTCACCAGCAGTTTATACCAGTTTGTGCGGAGAAATCACCCGTGCAGCTCTTAGGGCAGTTGCCACAGCAGCCCCAGGGGTAACTATTCATGTGTGCAGTGCCACATCGGCGGGCTTTCAGCAGGCGGGGTTTTGTCATTGCCAGGCTCATAAGGTGCCGGAGAAAATGTGTTATGGGGCGGCGTTATGCTTTGCCCATCAGCAGCTAGGGGCCCAGATAGTGGGTCATGGCTGTATTCAGCATTCCTGCTGGCCGTTGGCCAAGCCAGTGGTGTACGAATTGGAGCTGTGTTGATTTCATATTATTTGAGGGAGAGTGTTGAGAATGTTAGGAGATTGCGCTAATTGCAATGCTAATCATATGTGCTTTATGAAGGGCAAGAGCTGTGTTCCGGTGGAGCAGAAGGAAGTATTGGCCCTTTACAACAAGGAAGAAAGACAGATAATGAAGGCGGCCGCCTATGTGGAAGGAACCTTCTACATGAAGTACACCAGGCTGCAGGAAACGGCCGAATTTGCCAAAAAGATGGGCTATAAGACCATAGGTATTGGCTTTTGCATGGGAATCAGGGATGAGGCCAAGCTTTTTGCCAAGTTCTTTGCGGATCAGGGCTTTGAGGTGGTGTCGGTTTGCTGTAAGAACTGCAGCGTACCAAAGGATGTACTGAAGCTGAAGAAGGTTAATCCAAAGAGTGCCGTAGAGCCAATGTGCAATCCAAAGGCCCAGGCCAAGTACCTGAATGAGCATGGAGTTGAGCTCTTTGTATCGGCTGGGTTATGCGTGGGACATGATGCCCTGTTCTCCAAGGCCTGTGAGGGGCCGGTAACTACTTTGGTGGTTAAGGACCGGGTATTGGGCAATAATCCAATGGCAGTGGTTTATTCCGGCTATTGGAAGAAAAAGCTGGGCTTGGCGGCGCAGGATTTGTAATTTCTGAATTATTAAATGAGACTTATTTAGTGGGAGTTTTAGACGCCTGCTGAATAAGTCTCATTTTATTGTGGCACGATAAAAAAACATCCGCAAAGTACTGTGTATTCTATATGGATATGATTCTACGGTGGCATATTCCTGCCAAAATATGCAAGTGAAAAGGTATATAGTTATAACTTTTTAATCAAAGAAAAAAAGGATAATATATTATCTTTTTATGGTTTATTCACTACAAAATGGATAAAATATTAGCAGCAATAGAATGATTTGTATGAGAAAGGGGTAAGGATATGAAATTTTGTATTTTTGGGGCTGGGGGAACCGGCGGAACACTGGCAGCTTATTTGGCTATGGCGGGCAATGATGTGACACTTATTGCCAGAGGCGCTCATCTGCAGGCCATACGGGAAAACGGCCTTATCCTTCATACCAACCATCGGGGAACGGAAATTATAGAAAATATTACGGCCTGCACTGAAGCAGAATATAACGATTGCCCGGATGTGCTGTTTGTATGTGTGAAGTATTACAATATTGAAGATGCCATTGCCTTTGTAAAGGCTAAGATAAGTAAGGATACCCTTATAATCCCTATATTAAATGTGTTTGGGACAGGTGGGATAATGCAGGAGAAACTGCCGGAATATACCTGCCTGGATGGGTGTATTTATGTTATGAGTGAGATTGAGGCGCCGGGGATTATCTATCAGTCCAACAAAATTCTTCGGGTGATTTACGGATATCGGCCGGGGCAGCCTGTTCGATTGGAGAAAACAGCCCAGACACTGGAGCAGGTGTTGCAAA
>CACZYN010000081.1 GCA_902785445.1 uncultured Anaerovibrio sp. | reverse complement strand
TTACACCAACCGTCGGGTGCTTCTCATGAGCCCGGAGGGCAGTGTGTTCAATCAGGACAAGGCCCGGGAACTTGCCCAATATGATCAGCTTATTTTTATCTGTGGTCACTATGAGGGCTTTGATGCCCGTATCAGCGACAATTTGGCGGATGAGATTATTTCCATTGGGGATTTTGTGTTAACCGGTGGCGAGCTGCCGGCCATGATGATTACCGACGCGGTGGCCAGAATGCTGCCAGGGGTGCTGGGTTCCGAAGAGTCAGCTCCAACAGATTCCTTCTATAATGGTTTGCTGGAGCATCCCCAATATACCCGTCCTCGGGAATTTGAGGGTTTGACAGTGCCGGATATTCTTCTTTCCGGTGATCATGCCAAAATTGCCAAGTGGCGCCGGGAAAAATCCTTGGAGATAACCTGGAAAAATCGTCCTGATTTGCTTAAAACAGCTGATTTAACTGAAGAGGAAAAAAAATACCTGCGTACATTGCAGGAATAAAAATATACGTTATGTTGGACTGTAGTAAGTGTTCTTGCATTTACTGCAGTTTTTTTTGTGAAAATGAGAGTGCTTTTCACTTGACAATGTTATTGAGAAACTGTATCATTAACTATGCTAATGATAGTAATTATCGTTATAGCAGAGAACTTGTTTAGATATTATTATTTATATATGGTTTTTGTGGGAGGTTTACAATGACTCTGAAGGAATGTAAGACTGGAATGACAGTGCGGGTAGAGAGCATAGGCGATTCCATTCTTAAAGAAAGACTCATGACCATGGGACTGATTCCCGGGGCAACGGTAAAAGTGCTTCGTTCAGCACCCTTGGGGGATCCAATGGCCATTGGTATTCGGTCTTATAATTTGGCCATGCGCCGGGATGATGCAGATAAGATTAATGTAACACAGGTGGGATGATAGTAATGGGAGCAGCAGTAGCGATGGATAATATTATGAAGGTGGCCCTGACTGGTAATCCAAATACCGGTAAATCCACTATTTTTAATGAAATAACCGGTGCCAGACAGAAGATTGGTAACTGGCCAGGTGTAACAGTAGATAAAAAGGAAGGCCATGTAAGCTATGATGGCAAGGAAATACATGTTATCGACTTGCCGGGAACTTATAGTGTCAATGCCCGCAGCCCGGAGGAAAAAATCGTAATCGATTTCCTGCTGGAAGAAAAGATGGATTTGGTGGTGGATGTTATTGACTCCTCCAACATCGAAAGAAACCTCTTCCTGACGGTTCAGTTGTTGGAAAAGGGTATTCCAATGCTTTTGGATCTGAATATGCAGGATGAGGCCAAGCGGCGGGGGATCAAGCTGGATATCAAGAAGCTGGAGAATATTTTGGGTTATCCGGTATTGGTGACTGTGGCTAGGGATGGCAAGAGCATCAAGAACCTGTTGCATGTATTTACTTCAATTTCCATGGACAGCTATGGGCCAAGTGATCGCTTAAAGGCTCATATTGCCAAAATTAATGAGATTGAGGCCAGCGGCCTTACCGGTAACGATCTGCAGGAAGCAATTATCAAGCAGCGTTATGCCTTTATTGATGAAATCTTAAGTGAGGTAGCGGAATTCTCCAATGTGGGACCAAGCTTTACGGAAAAGGTGGATGCCTTCCTGGCCAATGGCGTGTTGGCCTTGCCGTTGTTCCTGGCTATCCTTTATGCAGTATTCCAGATTACCTTTGAGTGGATTGACCAGCCAATTGCTGATGCCTTGGATGATTTTATCGCCGGAGATTTCACCGACTGGGTGACAGGGGCTTTGGAAGGTGCCGAAGTGGCCGACTGGATGCAGGCTTTGCTCGTTGATGGTATTATCGGCGGTGTAGGTTCTGTGCTGGTATTCGTGCCATTGATTTTCATTCTGTTCTTCTGCTTGAGCTTTTTGGATGGCACTGGCTATATGGCCCGCGTAGCCTTTATCATGGATCCGATTATGCGTCGGGTGGGACTTAGCGGTAAGAGTGTGATGCCTTTGATGATGGGCTTTGGTTGCGGCGTGCCTTCTATTATGGGTGCTCGGGCACTGGATAATGAAAAGGACCGTATCTTGTCTATTTTGGCGGCTCCGTTCCTGACCTGTGGTGCCAAGTTACCGATTATGGCCCTCTTTGCAGCTATGTTCTTCCCTGATAATGCCGCTAATGTGGTATTTGTTATGTACATTGTGGGTGTGGTCATGGCGATTCTGTCCACCAAGCTTTTGACTGCTACCAAATATAAAGACGAAACGGCAACCTTCCTGTTGGAACTGCCACCATACAGAATGCCGGATATGAAGACGGTTCTGTTGGAAACCTGGGACAAGGGTAAGGGCTATCTGGTGAAGGCTGGTACCATTATTTTTGCCGGTTGCGTTATTATTTGGTTCCTGGGAGCCTTTAATTTCGATGGTATGGTGGAGGAGCAGAGTGAGTCCTTCCTGGCCTCCATCGGTGCAGTGGTAGGTGCCCTCTTTACCTTCCATGGGTTTGGCAACTGGGAAGCTGGTGCAGCGGTAATTTCCGGTATTTTGGCCAAGGAGTCGGTGGTTTCCACTATTGGTGTTCTCTATGGCTTGGCTGATGTATCCGCCGAGGCAGAGGATGCTGTGGAGACAGCGGAGGCTTTGGGTACCACTGGTATGGCAGCTGCCTTTACTAGCCTGTCCGCTTTGGCCTTTATGGTATTCTCCCAGCTCTATACCCCATGTGTAACGGCATTGGGTACTATCAAGAAGGAAACCAACAGCTGGAAGATGATGTTCTTTGCTGCTGGCTATATGTTTGCTTTGGCCTGGGTAGTTTCCCTGATTGTTTATCAGGGGGGCCGTCTGTTGGGCTTTGAATAAGGAGGTGCCCTTTATGGCAACTTATGTAATTGGGATTGTTCTTGCGGCGTTATTTGGCTTGGCCTGCCGCCATATTTACAACAATTATAAATCCGGCAAGCATGACTGCTGTGGCACGGACTGTGGCTGTGGCTGCGGGTGCAGCTGTGAAAGCCACAAATAACCCATAAAAAAAGAGGTTGAAATGTAGGTGCATTTCAACCTCATTTTTGTTGTTAGCAATCTGTAATGTCCACCACATACACGAAGCAGACTTCTTCTTCGCCGGTGTAAGCCCGGCAGCCAATGGAATCCAGATGACGGACCTGACCGTCTTGGCGGGTAATACTGAATTTGAAGGTACCGACGTAGGCATTGTTGCTGTCGATTTCTTCCACCTTACTGGTGACATCTTCCCGCTCTTTTACGATGACGATATTTTTAATTGATCCTTGGGAAAATGCTGTAAAATCCTCATAGCTGCTGGAACCCATTATATCCAGAATAGTTTCGTCCGCATAGATGGTTTCGGCTAAATGGTTAGGCCGGAAAATTAAGTAGCCACATTTTAGTCCCATAGCTTCATATTTTTCCTTAAACTGGTTCATTTGATGACTGCGGATAAAATAATCCCTGTGCTTCATGACAGTTTCAATAACGTTGAAGAGCTGGTTTACCTCAAAAGGCTTTGGAATATGGGCATTCATACCGGCTAACAAGGCATTGCGTTTGTCTTCGTCAAAGGCATTGGCTGTCATGGCTATAATTGGAATATTGGCGTGACCTGGTTCCTTCATACCTCGTATGGTGATGGTGGCATTGTAGCCATTCATCCGGGGCATCTGGACATCCATTAAGATTAAATCGTAATAGTCTGGTTGGGAATTGGACAGCATATCCACGCATTCCACTCCATCCCGGGCCCGTTCCACACTTATTCCCTGATCCTGCAAAAGCATTTCGGCTATTTCGGCATTAAATTCGTTATCCTCCGCCAGCAAAATGCGCATACCCTGGAATTGGGCAGTATCGATGATTTTTGGTTCTTCCTTTATTTTATGACGCAAATTTTCCGGAGCAATTTTGTGTGGAATGAGGAGGGTGATGGTAGTACCTTGATCCAGTTCGCTGGTGATTTTAATTTCGCCTCCCATGAGGTCCACCAGTTTTTTCACAATGTGCATACCCAGCCCGGTGCCGATTATGCCACTTTGAGTGGTATTTCTTTCCCGGGAGAAGGCATCAAAAATTGTCTCCAGAAATTCCTTTGGCATGCCGATGCCCGTATCCTTTACTGTAACCCGGAACAGGGCAGTATCAGGTGTTGGGGCTGGTTCCTCCACCACACAATAGTCCACACTGCCACCGGCTGGAGTGTATTTCAGGGCATTACTGAGCAGATTTAGGAGTATTTCTCGGACTTTGGTGGCATCCAGCAGGACATGGTTGTGCTCTACCTGCATAGAATAAGTAAAATTGAGTTCCTTTTCCTTCATTTGGGATTCAAAGACAGCACAGACTTCTGTGAATAGATCCTTCATGTCAGTATAGGACTCATCCAGAGTGGCCTTACCGCTTTCAATCCGGGCCATTTCCAGCACATCGTTGATGAGGGACAGGAGAAATTTACTGGAGGAATGGATTTTATCAATATAATTTCGCGCCAGCTCCTTGTTGGCAATGTTCTTTTCCAACAGGTTAGTAAAGCCGATAATGGCATTCATCGGGGTGCGAATATCATGGGACATATTAAAGAGGAAAGCTGTTTTGGCCTTGTCAGCCTTTTTCACATCTTCCAGAGATTGGTTCAGTTGTACATGATATTCCTTCAGAGCAGCGTTCTGCTCGTCAATCAGCTGATTTTTGGCTTTGAGGCGCCGATTGGTTACAGTCATAAAGAAGAACAAGAAAATAATGGATAAAATGACCGCTACAGCCAGCATACAGCTGACCAGATGGGTGGAAACAAAACGATAAATAGAGAATGGAGTAGTCGGTAAGTGACCGGCAATAATGGCATCAATTTCACCGGTATTTATCAGGCCACGGCCCTTATCCAGCATGGAAATCAATGGGACATTGTCCTTGGAGGTGGCAAAGCACAGAGGTACGGTATCCATTATTGGGGTGTATTCCAAATCCGGATAGGATTGGGCATAGATGGCAATGGTTGAGCCCAGACCAATGGTACCGGTGGCGTTGCCATTATGAACCTCCTCGATACATTCCAGAAGATTGTCACAGGTAATAAATTCGGTATATTTGTTTTTGGCATAGCCCCGTTCGCCACGACTGCGGGTATAAGCCAACTTGGTAAAGGCATCATTGAAGGAGGTTCCGGTCTTGCGGACAATTCCGATTTGGGCATCGTAAATATCCGTGGTAATAATTACATTATCCTGAGCCGCCCGGTCGTAGTCAAAATAATACTGGGAAAGCATATCGATGTCGCCACTGCGCAAGGCACTGAGCATATCATCATAGGAATCGAAAACCTTAAACTCCAGTTTGGAGTCCTCTATGTTCAGGATATTGAAAATATGCTTTATAACATCAATGGCTGCTCCACGTATTTCTCCGGTGTCTTTGTTAATATAGCTGAATGGTGGTTCGTCGCTGAGGCAACCCACCCGGATCACCGGATGGTTCTTGAGCCATTCTAATTCAGGTGCGGTAAGACTTTTACGGATAGAAGAATAGGCAAAATGCCGTTTGCTGATGTCGGTAAGAAAATAAGGGTTAATGGACATCATCAATCTATGGGCATCGTTCAGGTCTTTTAAGATATCTGGTCGGGCTTTATTGACTACTAGATAAAAATCGTCTTCACCAATACTGCCAAAGGCCACGAAGTGCTCCTTGCCGTAGCGGTTGGCAATCAGGTTAAGGTCAACCTTACCGTCCCAGAGGGCGGCTCGTCGTTCGGCACTGTTGGCATATTCCACAATTTCTGCATCAACCTGGTTTTTAGCCAGCCATTCCCGTAGGATACCGATTTGCTTGGTGCCTTTGGATACACCGATTTTCTTGTGTTGCAGGGTCTCAAGGTCACCGGATAGAATGCTTTTGTTGTGGTCCAAAAAATAGAGGTAATAGTTTTCTGACCCCATTGGCTCATTAGGGAAGGACAAATATTGGGCCCGTTCCGGCGTATAGCTCACATCATAAGCCAAATCAGCTTCCCCGTTCTTTACTGCATCGATGCAGGCCATAAAACCGGGATATTCCACGTATTCCACATCCCAGCCGGCATAGCGGGCGATGGTTTCGATATATTCATAGGCATAGCCGTTGTGCTTGCCATTGGCATCGCTAAGTACAAAAATCTCGTCGGCATCGTAAGCCGCCACTTTGACAGTTTTGCGCTGGGAACTGTCATCACCCTGCCCAGCATGGGCAGGTACAAGACAATAGGAAAAAAACTGCACTGCCACCAACAGCAGGCAGGTTATCAAATAAAAAGAGATTCTCTTAATTGGGAGGAAGCGATAATTCATAGGCGATCACTCCTGGTCTTGCATAAAAAAGTGGATCTGATCGAGAATGTTTTCTATATTATTGTATGTTTCGACTCAAGAAGGGATTTTTCCTGCGTCAATACTTTTCTTCTATATATGGCTCCAAGCTAACTGTAACAATTTTTTGGATGTGCTCCGGAGCTTTGTGGTAAGCAGCAATAAGCTTTTTGTCCATATCTTCATCGGGATTGGGGTTCTCCGGTCCAGGGGAGACAATGTCCAAGGAGGCTTGATTTTTGGATTTGCCGGTGATGTAGTTCATATCTACTTTAAAAAAATCGGTGAAAATATCCAATACTTCCAGAGTGGGCTCCCGTTGCCCACTTTCGTACATGGAAATAGCACTTTGACTTATCTTTAATAATTCGGAAAATTCTTTTTGGGTCAAATCCTTGGAAACACGCAATTCTTTTAATCTATGGGCAAAATCTGTAGCCATGTTGAACACTCCTCACCGATTATTAATTTTATTATACAGTAATTTTAATTTTTAGAGAACAATCCTTTGTGTGAAAACATTTTGACAAATACTATAAATAAGGTAATATATAAAGTAGGGTATTTATACGAAATTATATTTCATGATGGTGATATTATGGAACAAGATGTAGGTCTGTTTGCTGAGGAAAAGGCTGTTGATAACAGCAATATCATAGAAAAACTTACTTTTTTGGATACCAAAGACGGCTTGCAGCGTTGCATGGATGATGTGGACTTTTACCTTGATATAGTCGGTACCTTTGTGGAGGACAACGCCCTGGATGAGCTGAAAAGGACTTATTTTGGCAATGACTGGGATGGGTATCGGGTAAAGGTACATGCCCTGAAAAGTTCCTCTGCCTACATTGGGGCCGAAGAGCTGCGGGCCAAGGCCAAGCGTATGGAGGATGCCGCCAGACAGGGTGATGTGGAGTATATAAATCTCAATCACCACCATTTATTAGCTCTTTACGAGGAACTGTTGCGGAAAATTACCAATGTGCTGCCAAAGCGGGTGAATTCCGAGGCAGGTTCCCAGATAAAGCGCTTTACCATTTCTGTGGTAGATGACAGCCGGATGAATCGTCAGGTGGTATCTGAGGTTTTATCGGATACTTACAATGTCAAAGAAGCTGGTTCTGGCCAGATGTTTTTCCAACAGTTGGAAGAAGGTTTGATGCCGGATTTAGTTTTGTTGGATATTCATATGCCTGGGGAAACAGGTCATGATATTATCAAAAAGCTGAAAGCCATGGAGAAGTATGTCAATATTCCCGTGGTGTTCATGACGATAGATGATGATTTGTCCAATGAGCTCCAAGGTTTTGAGGAGGGGGCATTGGATTTTATTACTAAGCCACTGAACCCGGCTCTTTTACGGGCCAGAATAAATCGTATTTTGGAGTTGTATTATTTGCAGAGCAATTTACAGGAAGAAGTCCAGATACGAACCCAGGCTATAGTGGAAAAAAGCCAGCAAATGCACATTATATTGGAGCAGATTGTTCAGGCCCTGGCCAATACCATTGATGCCAAGGACAAGTACACCAAGGGACATTCGGACCGGGTGTCCAAGTATACGGTTGCTGCATGATATTGGTAAAATTGGTATCCCGGATGAGATAATCAATAAACCAGCTAAGTTAACTGATGAAGAGTTTGCCTTTATAAAGAGCCACCCGGTTATTGGAGGAGATATATTAAAGTCCATAACTTCGGTGCCGGATGTATATGAGGCTGCCCGATGGCATCATGAACATTATGATGGAACCGGATATCCGGATGGCATGAAGGGGCGGGATATTCCCGAGGTTGCCAGGATAATTTGTGTGGCGGATGCTTATGATGCCATGACTTCGGCACGGGCTTATCGTCAGGCATTTAACCAGGCCAAGGTGCGGGAAGAAATAGAAAACGGGCTTGGCACCCAGTTTGATCCGCTAGTAGGAAGTCAGATGCTGGCTATTATAGACGAAGACAAAGATTTTGATTTACATGAATAGGGGGGCGCTTCATGAAAAAAATCTTGGTTGTAGATGATAACGTAGTTAATTTGAAAGTTGTAGATAAAATACTAAAAACAAATGAAGACTACAAACCGGTGCTTATACCCAGCGGGAAAAAGGCACTCCAATTTTTGGAGAAAAATGTACCGGATATGATTTTATTGGATGTATTGATGCCAGAGATGGATGGCTTCAAGGTACTGGGGGAGATTAAGAAGGTACCTGATCTGGCGGAAATACCAGTGCTGTTTCTGACTGCTGATGAGGGAGCAGATTTAAGGGAAAAGATTAAGGCTGCCGGAGCCCAGGGATGTTTAAAGAAGCCTTTTGATAAGGATGATTTGCTAAATCTGGTGAAGCAGTACTTAGTGTAATGACATAAGGAGAGGTATCAGGCAAGTCAGGTGTGTCAGTGCACTAAACTAGGGGGTATTTAGATGGAAGAGAATGATACTAGTGTAAAATCTCTGCAAATCGAATTGAAGAAGGCCAATCGCGAGATAAAACGCCTGCAACGGGAGAATAATATTTTGGCGGCTTTGGCGGAACAAGCCAACAAGTTCAGAGAATACAGTGAGCACGCCAAAGGGCAGCAGGTTTTTTATAATGCCATGCTGTTACAGAATTCCCCCAATATTTCCATTATGTTGGACATGAATTTGAATACGGTAATGGCCACAGAACCATTCTTTGAGAGGTCACCCTATACCTTTGAACAGATAAATGAGGGCGTCTATATCTATGATCTGTTTGACGGGTTAATGGACACCATTGGTCGGCGGCACATGGAGGAAATGTGCAAGGAGACCCGGGATGAGGGGAAAAATATCCAGTACATGGACCGGATGGAGGTTCATGGCATGGAGGAGAATTTTGATATATACGTGCGTCCGGCTATTAATCAGGACAAGGAAATTGCCGGTGTTATGCTTATAATGGTGGATATTACCGATATTATCCGGGCCAAGGAACGGGCAGAGAGTGCCGACAGGGCCAAATCCAGCTTTTTGGCCAACATGTCCCATGAAATTCGTACTCCGATGAATGCCATCAATGGTATGTCAGAATTTATAATTCGGGATACCACCGCACGCAGACAGAGATAGGCAAGAAGGGCCAGCTGGGGGAACACCTGTTGGGTGGACATATAGAATACAGGGTGAGT
>CACZYN010000080.1 GCA_902785445.1 uncultured Anaerovibrio sp. | reverse complement strand
TGTTTATCCATGCTTTTGAAGGCCAAAACAAGCTCATTCGCGGAATCCAGTACCTTTAGGACTTCTACTTGACCATAATGTATCTCATCATTCATAAAGGTCCGATAAGAAAAACCATAGGACATCTGGCGGGAAAAAATCTGCCGAAGACTGGAAATTGTAAGAATCGGTTCAAAAAGCGTCTGATCCTCATAATACACGACATTACGTACAAAGGTATATATATGTGTTTCATAATTGCCACGGCCAAACTCATCACCAAATTTATCCTTGATAAATCTAGCCATGCGATAACCACGAACCTGTCCAGTATCCAGATTTACATAATAGACACCTTGATAACTGTAACACAGAGCATCAATAATCTTATTACTAAGCTCCACCTCAGAACGCAGTTTAACAGTGTTTGCCTTGTCCGGTATTACCTGAAAATCCTGCTTAAGGTTATCCTCATACATGGTAAACACTCCCCTTTGTACTGCACTACTCTTCATTATACAAGAGTATTCTTAGAAGTACAATACAGAAAAATCCGTGGAAGCTATAAAATATTTGAAATAGTCCACCAATTCAGCTAATTACCGATAAAACCTTGTCTGGGACTATTGTCTTATTTTTTAAATCATAATGTCCAATACCCAAAAACTCACCCTCCGAATAAACTCTTAATAAAAGTTCATCCTTAAAGGACACAGTTGCAGAAAAACCTTTGTCAGAAGTCGACAAACCATTGCAAAATGCCTTACGACGATCTGGATTAAGGTTATATTTAGGTATATGACTTATACATGCATCAGCTGCTAAAAGAGCCGTTTCCTTTTTTTCCTGTAGTTCTTCCACCGTAAGAGCATCATTTAAACTAAATTTTCCCACGGAGGTACGCACTAAAAAGGACATGGTTGCCGGAATATTCATGGCACGCCCCATATCCTGACATAAAGAGCGTATATATGTACCCTTGGAACAATCCACATCAAAAAGCAAGGTTTTCGCTGCATTATCCTTAGCAATAAGCGCCAAATGATAAATCTCCACCTGACGGGACGGAATCTCTACCTCTACCCCCTGCCGTACCAAATCGCAGGCCCGACGGCCATTGATTTTAATGGCTGAATAGGCTGGCGGCACCTGCACAATAGTTCCAGTAAAGGAGGAAAAAACTTCTTCTATCTGATTATTATCAGGCATAGAAAAATCAGTGGAAGACGCCAGCACCTTACCGCTGTCGTCCCCACTGTCTGTTTCCATTCCCAAAAGCATTTCTGCCCTATAGGATTTATTTACATTATCTAAATATTCAATAAGCCGAGTTGCTCGCCCTACGGCAATAGGCAATACGCCGGCTGCTCCCGGATCGAGGGTTCCGGCATGTCCTACATGCTTTTCATGTAAAACACGCCGAACCAGCCCTACAGCATCATGAGAGGTCATCCCTGGTGGTTTCAGGAAATTAATAAATCCTTCCATGGTCAATCCTCAATTGCTTTTAAAATTTCATCAATCAAACAATTCTTTGCCTCAGCAAATGGCAATTTAATAGTACAACCTGCCGCCCGTTTGTGGCCACCGCCACCCAGGCGAAGGGCCAAGGTACTCACATCTGTTTCCTTGGAACGCATACTTACCCGGCAAACCTCTGGTTCAACGGCCTTTAACACCACCGATATATCTACTCCATCAATTACCCTAATTAAATCAATAAATCCTTCAGTAGTTTCAATGGAGCTGGTGAGCTCATAATCCAAAAATATTCCAGCGACTTTGCCATCAGCATATAATTCCACAGTCTGCAAAGCCTTGGCCAAACCCTGAACAACAGCAAAATCCTTGGTTTCAATGGCTTCGGAAATCTTCTCCGGCTGGATACCAGTTTCCAGAAGCTCCGCTGCGGCCCGCATAGTCTGCGGGGTAGTATTGGAATACTTAAAATAACCCGAATCAGTAGCCAAACCGATATATACAGCTGTAGCAGAGTCCTTGTCAAACTTTATCCCCATAGCCTTGGCTAAACGATAAACGATTTCTGCCGTTGCAGCACTATCAGCATCCAAATACAAGTAATCTGCTAAATTATCATTGGTACCATGATGATCAATGTTCAGCACTGGCGCCTTGCATTTTTCCGGTACAGTGCCCACCCGATCCAGGCAAGCATCCAAAATTACCAGATAATCAGCATCATAGTGGTCTTCCACCGGTTTTTTCACTTCATCAAGTCCCGGCATAATGCTAAGAAATTTGGGTACATCGTCATCAATTAGAACCTGCACCTTTTTTCCCAGCGATTCTAAAATAAATTTTAGCCCCAGACAGGAACCTATGGCATCACCATCTGGATTGACATGGGAAGTCAATACAAAACTATTGGCAGCCATAAGTCTGTCAGCGGTATCTCTCAGTGAAATTATCATAGTATCATCCCTGCTCCCGCTCAATCTGCAAAAGCAATTTCTGAATATGGTCACTGTAATCCAGTGATTTATCTAAAACGAATTTTAATTCTGGAGTAACCCGAAGCCGTATCCTATGTCCTACTTCCCGGCGGATAAAGCCCAACGAGCTGTTCAATCCGTTCCAGGAATCTTCAATCTGCTTGTCATTGCCCATAATGCTGACAAAGACCTTGGCATAACTAAGATCCCGGGACACCTCCACCTGGGTAACAGTAACAAAACCGATACGAGGGTCTTTTAATTCCTGCAGGATAATCTGACTGATTTCCTGCTTCATTAGCTCCTGAATTTTTTCAATACGAAGCTGGCTCATAATATATGGTCTCCCTTAATCTTCCTTATTCATATCATTAATGGAAGTCTCTACCTCAACCATAGTATATGCCTCGATAATATCGCCTTCCTTAAAGTCACGGTAATCCTTAATGGTAATACCGCACTCGTAACCAGCGGCAACTTCCTTAACAGAATCCTTAAAGCGACGCAAATCCTCCAGCTCGCCATCAAATACTTCAATATTGTCGCGTACGATACGAATCTTGGACTTGTTGGTAATCTTGCCTTCCAATACGTAGGAACCAGCAACCATCAGGGTCTTGTTGAATACCATTACCTCGCGGATTTCTACCCGTCCCTGAATAACTTCCTTGAATTTTGGAGCCAACATACCGGACATAGCATCCTTAACATCGTTAATAGCATCGTAAATAACTCGATAGGTGCGAATATCGATATCCTCAGTTTCCGCAATGCGACGGGCATTGGCATCCGGACGTACGTTAAAGGCAATAATCAACGCATTGGAAGCGGTAGCCAGCATTACATCAGACTCTGTAACCGCACCAACACCGGAATGTATGATATTAACCCGAACCTCATCGTTCTTGTTAAGGCTGAGGAGAGAACTGTTCAATGCCTCAACAGACCCCTGAACATCGGCCTTTACCAAAATATTGAGATCCTTCAGCTGACCTTCCTGAATCTGCTGGAAGAGATCATCCAAGGATACCTTCTTGGAACGAATGAGCTCGTTACGCTGTTTTTCAATACGCTTTTCAGCAATAGAACGGCAAAGCTTCTCCTCCAATACGGCCAATTCATCACCGGCAGAAGGAACATCATTAAGACCAAGCACCTCAACTGGTACTGACGGACCAGCCTTCTTAACATTTTCGCCACGGTCATTAATCATAGCACGAACCTTACCGTAGCAAGTGCCGGCAATAATAGAATCACCAATATGAAGGGTACCGTTCTGTACCAATACAGTAGCTACAGGACCACGGCCCTTATCCAGCTGGGCTTCGATAATGATACCACGAGCATCCCGCTTAGGATTAGCCTTCAGCTCCTGAACCTCAGCTACCAAAAGTACCATTTCCAACAATTCATCAATGTTGATGTTCTTCTTGGCTGAAACATCAACCATAATGGTATCTCCGCCATAATCCTCGGATACAAGACCGTATTCCATAAGCTCATTCTTAACCCGCATTGGGTCAGCACCTGGCTTATCAATCTTATTAACCGCAACAATTATAGGTACTTCAGCAGATTTGGCATGATTAATTGCCTCAACAGTCTGCGGCATTACGCCATCATCCGCTGCAACCACCAAAATAGCTATATCAGTTACCTGAGCACCACGGGCACGCATGGCTGTAAAGGCCTCATGACCCGGGGTATCCAAGAAGACAATCTTCTTGCCCTGACACATTACCTGATATGCACCAATATGCTGGGTAATACCGCCAGCCTCGGAAGTGGATACGGAGGTTTTACGGATAACATCCAACAGGGAAGTCTTACCATGGTCAACGTGACCCATAACAGTTACAACTGGTGGACGCAAAGTAAGGCTCTTTGGATCATCCTCAATCTCCGGGATTTCAGTTGGATCTACCTCTGGTGGCAATTCCTCAACATTTACACCGAACTCCCCGGCAACCAAAGCTGCAGTATCGAAATCAATGTCCTGATTAATGGTAGCCATAACGCCCATCAGCATCAGCTTCTTGATAATATCCGCTGCAGTACAGCAAATCTTGCTGGCTAAATCCTTAACAACAATGGTCTCGCCAACCTTAATCAGCTTAGGACGAGTAATTTCCATCTTCTGAGCGGAAGGCTGGTTCTTTCCATTACGGTTGTTCTTATTATTCCGATTATTCTTGTTGTTAAAGCCACCGCCATTAAAGTTATTGCGGTTGTTTCTGTTATTGCGATCCTTTCCGCCATTGCGGTTACGATCGCCACGCTCCATGCGCTCACCGCGCTCCATGCGGTCACTTCGATCCATACGGTCATTACGCTCCATACGATTACTTCTGTCATTGCGGTCATTACGGTCATTGCGATCATTACGATCATGGCTTCTAAAACCGTTCTTGCTACCCTGGCCCTGGTTGCCCATGCGATTTCCTTCCACATTTTTAGGACGGTTAACCGGCTGCTGGGAACGATTGGCAAAATTATTATTTTTGCCGTTGTTCTGGCCATTGTTGTGACGACGGTCATCGTTATGCTCACCAGGACGCTGGCTGTTAAAGCCGCCCCCCTGACCATTGTTACGATTCCGATCAGCATGATGGCTGCTATGATTTCCGCTGTTATTTACAAAGCGTGGCTGACTGAAGCCGCTATTTGGCTTTTTAGCAGGCTGTTCAGGAGTTTTAGGGCCCTGAACTGGTTTTCCACTCTTTTCAGTCTTCACTGGTTCAGCAGTTTTAGGAGTCGTTTCTGTTGGCTTTTCTTCCTTCTTTGGCTCCTTTACTGTCTTTTTCTCCTCAGGTACCTTTTTAGGCTTATCAGACTTCTTTTCTGCCGTAGGAGTTGCCTTTTCTGGTGCCTTAGCACCCTTTAAGGCTTTTTTTACCAATTCCTTTTCACTTTCACTGATGGAACTTGAATGTTTCTTGCCTTCAACATTATGCTGCTGTAAAATCTCAATAATCTTCTTGCTTTCTGTATTTAATTCTTTTGCAAATTCGTGTATTCTCATCAATCCACCCCCGAATAGCTATCTGCTTTCAAAGAGTTTGACCAAGGCATCCGCAAATCCTTTATCAATTACCGCCGCCACTGCCCGGAATTCCTTTCCAATGCAATGACCTAATTCCTCTCTGTCAAACAAATAGTACAGTTTAACACCGGCTTCATCGGCCAAATGCTGATATTTATTCTTCGTTTCCTCGGCAGCATCATTGGCTGTCAATACCAGCTTGGCCTTTCTTTCCTGTACTGCCTTTACTACGGCAAAATCACCGGATACCACTTTATTGGCCCGCTGTGCCATACTCAGCAGATTATAAATTTTCGTCTCGTCCATAATTTATTCAAAAAGCTGTTTTTCCAGCTCAGCAAAAATAGTTTGATCAATGGTGCATTTAAAGGATTTGGCAAAACGATGTTCCTTTACGGCCTTGGCAAAACACTCCTTGTTTTTGCATATATACGCACCACGGCCGGCCTTTTTTCCTGTTGGATCCACGGAAAACTCACCTTCAGGACTTTTCACAATCCGTATAAGCTCTTTTTTCAGGTGTTGTTCCTGACAGCCTATACAAAGTCTTGTTGGAATTTTTTTGGTTGTTGCCATACCTTATCACCTGATTTCTTACTCCTCGCTATAAAATTCCTCGTCCGCAAACTCATCGGAAGCAAATTCATCTAAATCAAGAGGCTCATCCACCTCATCATCAAAGCCAAATTCCTCGGCCTGGGACTCACTCTTTATATCGATCTTCCAGCCAGTAAGTTTAGCTGCCAGTCGGGCATTTTGCCCTTCCTTGCCAATAGCCAGAGACAGCTGATAATCCGGTACAACCACCCGGGAAAGCTTTTCCGACTCGTTGATGGCCACAGATACCACCTTAGCTGGGCTAAGGGCATTGGCAATAAGCTGTACTGGGTCAGAGCTCCACTTTACAATATCTATCTTTTCATTGCGCAGCTCATCCACAATAATCTGAACCCGTGTGCCTCTAGGTCCTACACAGGAGCCAACGGCATCGATGTTTTCATCCTCGGCATAAACCGCAATCTTGGAACGCATTCCAGGCTCCCGGGCAACGGACTTTATTTCCACATCGCCATTCTGGATTTCTGGTACTTCCAACTCAAAGAGTCGCTTTAAAAGCCCTGGATGAGTACGGGAAACCATTACCTGAGGTCCCTTATTGGTATTTTTTACTTCCACAATCAGGGCCTTAATACGATCGCCAGGACTGTAAGTTTCATTGGCAATCTGCTCTCCCGGTGCTAAAATAGCCTCCGTTTTACCCAGATTGATGTAAACATTTTTGTTTTCCACCCGCTGAACAACACCAGTAATAATGTCGTTAGCCCGATTAACGTATTCGTTAAAAATTATGCCTCGCTCAGCTTCACGAATGGCCTGTACCACCACTTGTTTTGCATTCTGGGCGGCAATTCTGCCGAAATTAGCTGGGGTTACCTCTTCCTCCAAGGTATCTCCAACGGCATATTTTTCATCCTGCTGCTGGGCCAAAGCCAAGGAAATCTGGGTTACAGGATTAGTTACTTCCTCCACAACTTCCTTGATAGCATATACATGATATTCACCAGTCTGACGGTCCAAGCTTACCCGACAGTTAGCTTCATTGTTGTAATTTTTCTTATAGGCAGAGCTCAATGCCTTATCAATAGCATCAAACAACACCTCCGAAGCAATCCCCTTTTCCTTGCCTAATACCTCGATTGCCTCCATAAAACCGCTTTCAGCTTGAACGGCAGTCTTGCTCTTTTTTGATCTGGTAGCCACTAAATTAACCTCCTAAAAATCTATATGTAGACGAACCTGAGCCACGTTATCCATTGAAATTTCCTGCTCATCGATGGTTACTGTATCTCCATCATAGTCCTTTAATACACCCACAATAATTTTATTTCCATCAAGGGGAGCAAAGAGGCTTACATCCACCACCTTGCCATTTTCCCGCTGAAAATCCTTTGGTTTCTTTAACTCCCGGTCCAATCCCGGTGAAGATACCTCCAAAATATAACTTCCCTTGATAATATCCTTTTCATCAAGGATTTTTTCTAATCGGCCGCTTAATTCCTGACAATCATCAATCTCAATGCCGCCTTCTTTATCTATAAATACTCGCAGGTACCAGTCCTTTTCCCGGACATAATCCACTGCCACCAATTCAAGATTGGTATCCACAAGTAATTCTTCAACAATCTTTTCCACTGCATCTTCAATAACCTTACTCATACACATGCCTCCTTTGCCTACAAAATAAGACAAAAGAGCGGGTTTGCACCCACTCTTCACAAAATTTCATCATATTTCTAATAAAGTATATCCAACATCACATATCAAGCCACTATTATGCAATTTCAAACTTTTTTTGACTATAAAATTTTCATAATTTTTATATAAATTATTCGAAGTCAAAAATCTATGTTGTTCTAAATATTTTTTATTTCCTTCTAATTCTTTCTTTGTCGAGATAACAGTATTTTTTTCAAATTTT
>CACZYN010000079.1 GCA_902785445.1 uncultured Anaerovibrio sp. | reverse complement strand
CATAATCATCTTTACAGCATAAGGTAGATTAATCCAAGGTTTAAATTTCAAACGGACAGTGAGAAAAATGCCGGTGCCCACCAGGAATGCCAGCATAACCGGGCCCCAGACAAAGTCGTTGACCTGTCGGATAATAAGTGCATAATCCATAATAATTCCTCCTCCTGTTGAAACCTCATCCGCCCTTCGGGCACCTTCCCCAAAGGGGAAGGCAATTTAAAGCCTTCTCCTCTGGAGAAGGTGGCAACGCAGCTGACGAATGAGGTTCATGCACAAAAAAATCCGCAATACTAGTAAGCTAGAATTACGGACTTCAGTGTCCACATATACTCTTTCTATAGTTTTTTGGTTAAACAATGTTCAGTGTGTTCACTCACACTAGACACTATTCTTCTAAAACTATGCTGAAATTATAATATATTGTATAACATTTGTAAAGTATTTTTTAATCCAATAATTCCCCTTCGTTGGTCTTGTAGATGTGGGTACGGTGCCAATTCAACGCATAATCCAGCACACTTTCCATAATCCGGTTATTGCCTACTGCCGCATTGGTATAGCCCACTTTCGGCGATGGAATATCGCTTTTTCCAGTTACTTCACGGGTATCATACTTATAAATCTTGGTGTAGACAAACTGGTAGGAATGCTCCTTCATATCAAAGACGGTAGTATACATAAACATGGTATTAAAGAGAGGCTTAACGATGTAAATATCCGCCGTAAGCTCATCAGGGTTATCATATTGGATGGAATTTACATCCAAATAATACCCGGTATGTGCCCCACTGTCCACAAATCGCCGGTCCACCCGCTTGGCTGCCAGTGCTGACCCGCTAAGGGCCAGCACCAATACAGCTACTATTAACATAATAAGCTTTTTATTTAATCCAAACATCATATTTACTCATCCGTTCCTTTTTCCCCAGGAGCTTCCTTACCCGCAGATGTTTCCTGAGCGTCGTCCTCTCCCAACCAGTCCGTGCCTTCAGGGAACACATTCCCCTTTTTCACATTCATTCGCTGATCAGCTATTTTCACTAACTCATTAGGCTTACGGGCATCCATTGGAAAGGCGGCGCAGCCCACATCAATATATGTCCGCAACTTCAAATCGCCATATTCAAAGGACATGGATACCTTTTGCCGTATCTCCTCCAGCCGTCGGGATACGCCTTCCAACGACTCATTATCAATAACCGCTACAAAGGTATCCTCTCCCAGTCTAAAGAGACGATCATCGTCTTTAAGGCAGGAGCCCACCCGTCGGGCCACTTCCTTTAATACCGCATCACCGGTATCTCTACCATAATTTTTATTGAAGTCCTTGAGATTGTCAATATCCATGCAAGCCACAACGAAATGTGCCTTCAACTGATGGCACATTCCGGCTAAATATTCCTGCAAGGACCGCTTGTTGCCAATTTGCGTCAAAGAGTCTGTCATAAGGGCGCGCCGACTAACCGCCCGTCGTTGCCGGGCGCTAAGGCCCCACAGGGTTAAACCGCCCAAAATAGCTCCAATCACCAGGCTGATTAGTATGCCCATGGTCTGAGCAGATTTGGCCCAGCTATCCATAACGGACAGCTTCACCTGCCAATGACCGCCGGGAACCTTAGCAGAAGCCTCCGCCGCATTCTCATCCAAGTCCCCCTCGGAACGAGCCACCAGGCCGTCCTGCTCCAAGGTGCCATTATTACCATAAATCGCGTAATTATAACCGGCATCCTGAATTTCCTGTAAGGCCTTATCCTGAATCGCCTCCGGCAACTTCATTACCAAGGCCACATTACCAAGATAATCAAAATTCTGGGTGCGATTGTTGTACAAAAACACCGGGGTCATGGCAATTACCCCTTGGGTACCGGACTGGAGTTTTACTGGAGAAAGCACCTGAGGACTGCCATCACCGATAATGGCAGCATCCTGCATTTTGGTAAAGGCCGGTGCCAAACCACTGTCCCCCCCAAAGCTAAAGCCAGCGGGATAAACAACTGGCGGGCGCCCTAACGGGCTATATTGAATTCCCAATATGTTGGTGTTTTGCTTAGCAATGGACTGAGCAGCCGACATGAACCAGCCATCATTAGCCCGCTGTTGACGGGCCACATCCGCCATCCGGCCGGTATCTGTCACCATGTCCCGAGCCAACAGTTCCAGACTCAGGCTGTATTTCTGAGCCGCAGTCTGTGCCTTATCCAGATTATCTTTATTAATATGCTGACAAATCCCTGAAAAAATCGCCCAGCAGGCCCCTGCCACCAAGGCAAATACCACAAAAGAAATCAGCCATTTATTTATTCCTGATGTCTTTTTTTTCATCAAAACACCCCCAAATATTTTATACCTCATCCGGCTCGTATAACTGCCACCGACGGAGCTTTGCTCCTAGTACCCTTGGGTGCTTCTCCATAGGAGAAGGCTTCAACATTTGCCTTCCCCTCCCCTAAAGGGACTAGCTCGTTACACTCGCGTCGCTGGGGAAGGTCCCTACAAAGTAGGGAGATGAGGTTAACTTATTTCGCTTGAGAGACTACTCCCCGCAGCATACGCGTGAATTTCACCCTTGGCATCATGACAAAATGACCGCAACCACAGCATTTAATACCAATATCCATACCGGTGCGGGTAATTTCCCATTCATTGCTGCCGCAGGGATGTGCTTTCTTCATGCGGACAATGTCCCCCACTGAAAATGTAATCTTTTCCATTTAATCACCTAAAATAATTTTACTATTTACATTTTAGAAGTCAAGAGATGAGGTAAATACAAAAAGGCTGGGGCGCGTGATGCGTCCCAGCCCATAAAATAGCCTATTTTATTTGTAGTTGGTTGGCAATACCTGAAAATGAGCCTGTGGATGAGCACAAACTGGGCATTCCTCCGGAGCTGCCTCACCAGTACATACATAACCACAGTTGGAGCACTGCCAAATAACCTTCTCGTTCTTCTTGAATACCTTATCCTGCTCTACATTCAGAAGAAGGATCTTATAACGCTCTTCATGCTCTTTTTCAATAGCAGCCACAGCCTCAAAAAGGGAAGCAATCTTGTCAAAGCCTTCCTCCCGGGCTACTTTGGCGAATTCCGGATACATGGAAGTCCACTCCTCATGCTCGCCAGCAGCCGCTGCCTTAAGGTTCTCTGCCGTAGAAGCGATTTTGCCGCCACTTACCAGCTTGAACCAAATTTTCGCATGCTCCTTCTCATTCTTGGAAGTTTCAGTAAAAATGTTCTGTATCTGTACAAAACCATCCTTCTTCGCCTGAGAGGCAAAATACTGATACTTGGTGTGAGCCTGAGATTCCCCTGCAAATGCGGCCCACAAATTCTGTTCGGTCTTACTGCCTTTTAATTCCACAAAAATAACCCCCTTCAAAATACTTACACACAACATGATAGGGTTCGCCTATTAGAGAGATTATAGCATTTTTACAGTGCAAAAGTAAACAATCTTATCACTTATCAATACGTTGTTTTACTACTTCATTTATCTCTTCACACACATTGTGAAAATGTTGCCAAATATCTAAATTACTAAATCGTAATACCTCTATACCATACTTTCCAATAAAATCCGTCCTATCTTTATCATATGCCAAACCAGACTCTTCAAAGTGTTGCCCCCCGTCAAGTTCGATGGCAAGTTTTGCCTTGGCACAATAAAAATCAACTATATAATTTCCTATTGGTCTTTGTCGATAAAATGGCGGAGTATATGTTTTTAAAAAATCATACCAAAGATGGCGTTCCTCCTTGGTCATGTTAACACGAAGCTCTCGCGCTTTCTCTTTCAAATCTTTACGATAAGTAATTATTGACATAATGCTTACCTCATCCGCCCTTCGGGCACCTTCTCCATAGGAGAAGGCTTATAATTGCCTTCCCCTCTGGGGAAGGTGGCAGCCGTAGGCTGACGGATGAGGTCCTCCTACATATTCTTTACTGGTACAGGACCGCGGCTGAGGGCGATAGCCCCTGTACGGGCAATCTCAATAATCTGGAACTCCGCCAGCATCTCGCAAATGGCATCGATTTTCCCTTGGGAGCCCGTAAGCTCAATCACCACATTTTCCGGACTTACATCCACTATTTTTCCCCGGAAAATATCCACAATATTACGAATATCCGCCAAGGATTCCTTGCTGGCCCGCACCTTTAACAACACCAGCTCCCGAACAATGGAATCCACCAAGCCCAAATTTACAATTTTTATTACATCAATTAGCTTGCCTAGCTGATTCACTACCTGCTCCAGCTCCCGATCATTTTCCACGGACACCTCGATATTGATACGGGTAATGTCCGCATCCTCCGTATAACCGGCGGAAATACTCTCAATGTTGAAGGCTCGCCGACTGATCAGGCCGGATACATGGGTTAAAACACCTGGCTTGTTGTCAACCAGCACCGCTAAAATATACTTTTTCATCCTTCAACACCTCCCAGTACCATATTGTCCAGCTGCGCCCCCGGGGCAACCATTGGTAGCACGTCTTCGTTCCCTGGCAGCATTACATCAATAAGCATTGGCCCCGTGGAATTTAACGCTTTCTCCAACTCTGGCTTCAAGACCTCCGGCTTCTCAATCCGGCAAGCACTAAGACCCATTGCCTCCGCCAGCTTCACATAATCCGGTTTACCAGAGAGCAGGGTCTGGGAATAGCGTTTCCCGTAGAACATCCGCTGCCACTGGGATACCATACCCAACACATGATTGTGCAGCAAAACGATTTTTATATCAATATCATTGTCTGCCGCCGTAGCCATTTCCTGACAATTCATCATAATGGAGCCATCCCCGGTGAATAAGACCACTTTCTTTGTTGGCTGACCCAGCTTAGCCCCCAAGGCCGCCGGCAGGCCATAGCCCATGGTTCCCAGTCCACCCGAGGTGAGGAATTGCCGCGGATTACGGCTATTGAAGAATTGGGCCGCCCACATCTGGTGCTGTCCCACATCAGTAACCACAATGGTATTTTCATCCACCAGCTCGCTGACGGTGTCGATGAGCTCCTGAGGCATGATATACTGGGAGTTAGTGGTATAACTAAAAGGATTTTGGTGGTTCATGTCTACCACTAGCTTATGCCAATCGGCGAATTGGCCGCAATAATCCCGACCACTGGCCTGCAGCTGCTCCTTAAATATCGGTAAGGACCACCGCAAATCTCCAATTACCGGGTAATGGGCGAAGATATTCTTGTTGATTTCCGCCTTGTCCACTTCGAAATGCACAATCTTGGCCTTCGGCGCAAATGCATCCACTTTGCCGGTTACCCGGTCATCAAAGCGCACGCCGATACCGATGAGGAGGTCGCATTTCTGCACCGCCATATTGGCTGCATAGGAACCATGCATGCCCACCAGGCCCAAAAAACCCTCTGTCTTGGCAGGAATGCAGCCCAATCCCATCAAAGAGCTGACCACCGGAACACCAGTACTGGATACGATTTCTCGCAATAATTCCGTCTGGTTGGACAGTGTTACACCACCACCAATGAACAACAAGGGGCGCTTAGCCTTACCCAAGGCCGTCACCACATCAGTAATCTGCTGGGTATCCCCAGTGAAATCTCCTTTATAGCCCCGAAGCTTGACCTCCGTTGGATATTCAAAATCCAACATAGCAGTAAACACATCCTTGGCAATATCAATAACCACCGGACCAGGACGACCGGTCCGGGCAATAAAGAAAGCTTCCTTTATAACTCGTGGCAGCTCCGCCACCTTTTTTACCAGATAATTATGCTTGGTAATCGGGGTGGTAATACCCACAATATCCGCTTCCTGGAAGGAATCCTTACCAATGAGCGGATTGGTTACCTGGCCTGTAAAGCACACCAACGGAATGGAGTCCATGTTGGCAGTGGCAATACCGGTAATAAGATTGGTAGCGCCTGGGCCAGAAGTAGCAAAGCACACACCTACCTTACCAGTGGCTCTGGCGTAGCCATCAGCGGCGTGAACGGCTCCCTGCTCGTGGCGAGCTAAAATATGGGGAAACTTGGCCTTGTACACCGCATCGTACAGGTCCAGCACCGCTCCTCCGGGGTAACCAAATACCAAATCCACATTTTCTATTTTCAAGCTCTCCAGTATGGCCTGGGCACCATTCATTTGCATGGGTAATTCCTCCTTTACCTAACTAATCATAAATTATACATACAGTTTACACTTTTTTCAATAAAAATAGCGATTTTTCCCATAAAAATTAACCGCACAGTAAACATTATACTCATTTTTAGATACAACATTCCCTTTGTAGCGGATAGTCACTTGTTTGATGGAACCTCACCCGCCCTTCGGGCACCCTCTCCACAGGAGAGGGCACTAACAGATAGCATTGATATTTTGCCTTCTCCTATGGAGAAGCACCCAAGGGTACTAGGAGCAAAGCTCCGTCGGTGGCAGTTATACGAGCCGGATGAGGTCAAAAAAATGGGGTGCCAAAGCACCCCGTTTTATTATTCAGTTACAATTTAAACTTCATAGTAGTATCTTCCAAATCCTTGGCATATCCGGACAACATCCGGCTGCTGGATGCGATTTCATCAATGCCGGCTGCCTGTTGCTCAGAAGCAGCCGATACAGACTGGGACTCGTTGTTCACCTTGCCGGCCTGCTCCGCTACATTGCTGATGTTCTTAGCCAAAATATCAATAGGCCCCATCAGATCATTTACCGTATCACTGATAACCGCCGATTTATCCCGCACGTAATTGATCCGTTCCAAAATCTGGTTAAAGGCATCCCCGGTGGTGGCCAGATTATCTTTGCCAGCCTCAGCGGCCTTGGCCCCCTTGTTCATAGCTACCACCGCATCATTGGTTTCCGACTGTATACTGCCAATCAAATCACTGATCTGTTGGGCTGCTGTCTGAGATTCCTCAGCCAATTTACGGATTTCCTCGGCTACTACAGCGAAACCCCGTCCCTGTTCACCAGCCCGGGCAGCCTCAATAGCTGCATTGAGGGCCAGCAAATTGGTCTGCCCGGCAATACCAGAGATTACCGTAACAATCTGACCGATTTCCTTGGACCGTTCCCCGAGCTGAGATACCCGCTCCGTGGACTCCAGTACCGTATCCGTTACACCATTCATTTCCCGAACAGTAGCCTCCGCCAGCTCATTACCTTCTCTGGCCTTGGTTACAGCTTCTTCAACGGACTTCATGGATTCTTCCACTGCATCAGCCATTTCCTGCATTCCCTGCAATACGTTATGAGCTTCCCGCTCTGCCTCGCCCAATTCCTGAGTCTGCATAGCTGCCGAAGCAGCTACCTCCGTAACAGAACCTGCCACAGCCTGGGTGGCTTCAGAGGACTGATGGGCACTGGCGGTAAGCTCTTCGGAAGCCGCCGCCACCTTTACGGCCGTTCCCTGAATGCTCTGACACATCCGCCTAACTCCATCAATCATGTGGTTGAAGCGGTCACTAATTGCGGCAAACTCATCATTACCATCAATATTGGCCTTAGTACGCAAATCGCCTTCAGATACTAAAGTTGCTACCCGAATAAGCTCATTCACCGAGGATTTAATGCTGCGGTTTAAGAGCAACATGGTAATTACACAGAAAATCGCCGCCACAACAGTAATAACCGTTGACATCAACGCCACTGATTGAAAGGTTTCGTCTGCGGATGCAATAGCCACCTTAGTACCTTCATCACAGGCCTTAATATCCTCCTGAATGGCTTCACTAGCCTCATCATAGGCTTTTTCTAACCTATCCTGAACTTCCGCCATGGCCTTTTCACCATCTCCAGCTGTAAGCCGCTGTTCCAATGGATCCACTACACCCACATATGCCGCCCAGAGCTCCATTTCGTCCTTGACCATTTTTAAATCGCTTTGGCGCTCTTCTTCTGTATCATAAGTGGTTTCATAAATTGATGTTTCATAGGTTTTAAAGCCTTCATCGACCTTATCCTTTGCTTTATTAAGATCTGCCT
>CACZYN010000078.1 GCA_902785445.1 uncultured Anaerovibrio sp. | reverse complement strand
AGCCCTTGGGGCAGCAATGTATATGGGATTGTTCTCTTGGCCGGAATATCCCTTGTCCTTGCCGGAAGGCTTGTTGGACACCGCCCTGCAATTTACCACTGGTAATGTGATACTGTTGTTTGGGGCAGTGCTGGTGGTGTTTTTGGTACTGGTTTTTGAGGCAGTTGCCCTGGGTAAGTTGTTAGGAGCGGACTGTGAGAAAAATCTCCTGTCGACTAATGGTACAGCTGCATTATTAGGTGGCTTGTTTTCCGGTGGGGCCATGAGTGTGGCCGAAGTGACAGCGGCTTGCCGCTTTCAGGGGGTTAATCCTCGTAGGGCAGCATTGATTTCGGCGGGAATGCTGTTTTTGCTGTTGTTTTGCACCCCGTTGGCCCTGACAATGGGGAAATATACGGCTATTTCTGCTGCTGTGGTTATTGGAGCAGGCTGCCTTTTATTGATGGATTTGAAATTTTTGCCAATTAATGATAATATATCAATCTTAGCAGGGGTATTTACAATTATCCTTGTGCCTGTCTGGGGAAGTCTTACAGCCGGGATCGGCTTTGGCCTGATAATATACAGCTTATTGATGGTTTTTAATGGCCGGGGACGGGAATTATCCAGGTTATTGATTCCAATAATCGGGTTATTTGCGATTTATTTTTATTATGCAGTATAATACTAAGGTATAGTATATAGACATATAGAAAAATGTGCTTTTGGGAGGTTTTTCGGTTGTATTTTAGCAAGAAAGGTTTACGTATTGCTTGTGCTGTGGGGGTGTTGGCAATTATTACCAGCAGCTGTGTTGCCATGGCCAAGGATAAGAATTCTCATTCGGAAGTTTCATTAGAGCGACATGCCAATACGGCAGCGACTCATAGTAAGGTAAATACGGAGCGTAAAAGCTTTGAGGAAAGAATTCATGATATTCTCTATCCAGAGCCAGAGCCAGTTCCTGTTGTTGAGGAGAAAGCAGAAAAGGTGGCCCCGGCTGCGGTCGTTGATAATGAGATGAATATTATGGGGGGAGCGGTAGCTACCCGGGAGCAATGCGTTCGCTATTTGTTGAAGCACAATCCTAACCCACTGTTAAATACTTCTCCGGAAAAGTTGGTGGACTATTATTATGAGGAAGCCAGCCGGGAGGGCGTAAGACCAGATATCGCTTTTGCCCAGGCCCTGAAGGAAACTGGCTATTTCCGTTATGGTGGCACGGTTATTCCGGCTCAGAACAATTATTGCGGTTTAGGCACTACCAGTGCTTCTGTGAAGGGCGCTTTCTTCGAGTCCCCACAGTTGGGGGTTCGGGCTCATATTCAGCATTTGCTGGCCTATGCCTCCACTAAGAATCCAACTACTCCGGTGGTGGATCCTCGCTATGAAATGGTCAGAAGCAGCTATGGTGAAAGAACTCTTAGTGAGTGGCAGGACTTGAACGGCCGGTGGGCAGTACCTGGTGTTGGCTATGGTCAAAGCATTTTAGATTATTATCATGCCATTTTGGAATCATGATAAGAATACATATTATATAAATTATATAAAGAAAAGACAGAGAGGATTTTTTAAACAATGATAACAACCAGTGGTGTTACCCTTCAGTTTGGTAAGCGCATATTATTCAAAGATGTTTCCATTAAATTTACTCCCGGAAACTGTTATGGTGTTATCGGTGCCAATGGTGCCGGTAAGTCCACATTCCTGAAGCTGTTGGCGGGGGATATTGAACCTACCAAGGGAAGCATTGAGATTACTCCTGGTGAGCGCATGTCCGTATTGAAGCAGGACCATTATGCTTTTGATCAGTATGATGTTTTACGGACAGTTATTATGGGTAACCAGCATTTGGTAGACATTATGGAAGAAAAGGATGCCATTTATGCCAAGCCGGATTTCTCCGATGAGGATGGTATTCGGGCTGGTGAGCTGGAAGCGGAATTTGCTGAGCTTAACGGTTGGGATGCGGAGGCTGACGCTGCCAAGTTATTAAATGGTTTGGGTATTTCTGAGGAGTTCCATAACAAGATGATGTCCGAGATGGATCCAGATTTAAAGGTGCGGGTTCTTTTGGCTCAGGCTTTATTCGGCAATCCGGATATTCTGCTGTTGGACGAGCCTACCAACCATTTAGATTTAGCGTCTATTCGTTGGTTGGAAGACTTTTTGGCGGATTTTGAAAACACGGTTATTGTGGTTTCCCATGACCGTTATTTCTTAAATCAGGTTTGTACCCACATCGCGGATGTGGACTTTGGCAAAATCCAGTTATATGTAGGTAACTACGATTTCTGGTATCATTCCAGCCAGCTGGCCATGCAGATGGCCAAGGATGCCAACAAGAAAAAGGAAGAGAAAATCAAGGAATTGCAGACCTTCATTGCCCGGTTTGCGGCTAATGCCTCCAAGTCCAAGCAGGCTACTTCCCGTAAGAAGCTGCTGGAAAAAATTACCTTGGATGATATTAAACCATCTTCTCGTCGGTATCCGTATATTGCCTTTTCTCCGGATCGGGAGGCAGGAGATCAGCTTCTTATCGTTGAAGGTATTTCCAAAACCATCGAAGGCGAGAAGGTCCTTGATAATGTAAGCTTTACCCTGAAGAAGGGTGATAAGGTGGCCTTTACGGGTCCGAATACAGCTGGTAAAACAGCCTTGTTCCAGATTTTGATGGGTGAGATGGAGCCGGATGAGGGAACCTTTAAGTGGGGTGTCACCACTACCCAGGCTTATCTGCCAAACGATAATACTGAGTATTTTGAAAACTGCGATTTAAGCCTTACTGACTGGTTACGGCAGTACTCCAAGGATCCCGATGAGTCCTTTGTCCGGGGCTTCCTGGGACGGATGCTCTTTAGCGGTGAGGAGAGCTTAAAGAAGGCTTCGGTAATCTCTGGTGGTGAGCGGGTACGCTGCATGCTGTCCAAGATGATGCTTAGCGGGGCCAATGTTCTTCTGATGGATGAGCCAACCAACCATTTGGATTTGGAATCCATCACTGCCTTAAATGACGGGCTGATAGCCTTCAAGGGAACTTTGCTATTTACTTCCCATGACCATGAGTTCGTTCAGACTATTGCTGACCGCATAATTGAGCTTACTCCAGGTGGTGTATTTGATAAGCTGACCACCTATGATGATTTCCTTGCAGATGATGAATTGCAGGCACGCCTGAAGGCCATGTACGAGAATAAGTAATGGTTCAAAAGAAAGGCTAAAAGTGTAATTGGTATTTTAAGATGGAATAAAGTGAGTAATCATTTTTTTCCATCTTTTATATTAGAAGAAAAGTGGAAAGGGGATTATATGAAAACATTTGAAGAGTTAAGTGTTTCCGAAGCACTCTGTGGCGCTCTGAAAAAGATGGGGATAAAAGAAGCTACGCCTGTGCAGGAACAAGCCATCCCATTGCTTAGAAATGGGCGGGATACCACCGTACAGGCCCAGACTGGTACGGGGAAGACATTGGCTTTTTTGCTGCCCCTTTATGATAAGTTAAAGACCCAGGCCACCAATGTGCAGGCTGTTATCATAACGCCTACTCGGGAACTGACCATTCAGATTGCCAAGGTGGCGGCTGCTTTGGATAAGGTTAGTGGCGTTCGTTCATTGGCTATTTATGGTGGTCAGGACATAGAACGGCAAAAGCAAAAGTTGGGGCGTGAGCCTCATGTTATAATTGGTACTCCAGGAAGATTACTGGATCATTTGCGGCGTCGTACCCTGAATTTGACTACCGCCAATAAGATTATTCTCGATGAAGCGGATGAAATGCTGCGCCGTGGTTTTATAGAAGATGTGGAAGTAATCTTGTCTGCCATGGCTAAGGATCGGCAGATAATGCTCTTTTCGGCGACCATGCCGGATCGGATAAAATCCTTGGCGCATCGCTACATGACTCAGGTGCAGCATGTGGAGATTAAGGCTGAGCATATTACCCTGGATACCATCCGCCAACGGGTAGTGGATACGGTGGAAAACTCCAAGATTGACAAGTTGTGCGAGCTCATCAATGAGGAGCAGCCGTATTTGGCTATGGTTTTTTGCTCCACCCGCAGCAGGGTTTCCCAGGTTGTGATGACCTTGGCCAAGCGAGGTTATTTGGCGGATGAGCTTCATGGGGATCTTACACAGCTTCAGCGTACCAATGTGTTGAAAAAATTCCGGCAGGCCAAGTTGCAGATTTTGGTTACTACGGATATAGCCGCCCGGGGATTGGATATTGAGGGAGTTACGCATGTATTTAATTTTGATATTCCCCAGGATACGGAGAGCTATATCCATCGCATCGGTCGTACTGGCCGGGCGGGGCAGCAGGGTGTCGCTATTACCTTCGTAAATGCCCGGCAGTATAATATGCTGCGTAAGATAGAAGCCGGAATAAAAAATCATATTCAAAAGGATATGTCCAGTCGCAGTCTGGCTTCTCGCCTGAAAAGGGAGAAACGGGAGCGGGAACTGGAACAAAAGCGTAAACAGGAAGACAAAAAGCAGGCCAAGCAGGCTAAAAGCAAATATGCCAACCGAAAGGGTAGCAGCCACAAGGGCCGTAATGACCGTTCCCGACGGGCCAGAGACAAGGCTAAACGCGGGCGGTAAAACAAAAAATAAAATTTTTCAAAAAAATACTTTACAAACTATAAATTAGATGATAGTATATATACCTGTCAGCGGGAAACACGAAAGCCCCTAAAGAGCTGGTGTTTACCGTGGTAAGTAAAGATTTGGGTAGGTGCCCGAGTGGTTAAAGGGAACGGACTGTAAATCCGTCGCCGTAGGCTACGATGGTTCGAATCCATCCCTGCCCACCATTCTTTCTTTATTGTTTTCATCGCGGGATGGAGCAGTCGGTAGCTCGTCGGGCTCATAACCCGAAGGTCAGAGGTTCAAGTCCTCTTCCCGCAACCAAAGCATGGTATGCTGATATAGCTCAGTAGGTAGAGCGCATCCTTGGTAAGGATGAGGTCACCAGTTCAACTCTGGTTATCAGCTCCATATATATGGCTGCGTAGCTCAGCTGGCTAGAGCATTCGGTTCATACCCGGAGTGTCAGGAGTTCAAGTCTCTTCGCAGCCACCATTTTGTAAATGAACCCCTTATTAAAGGGGTTTTATTTTGTGTAAATGATGAAATGTTACGGCAGTATTTATTTTAATTTGATTGTTGTTGACAGTAATATTTAATTATGATAAATTATGTTAGTGACATTTTATATGGTGTCTCATAATATCTATTAGTAAGGAGTGCATAAGATGCGCAATGCGGTTACGTTGGCCTGCACTGAGTGCAAGAGTCGCAACTATCAGACCAACAAAAACAAGAAAAACGACCCAGATAGAATCGAATTCAACAAGTATTGCAAGTTCTGCAAGAAGCACACACTGCACAAGGAAACTAAGTAATTAGCAGTTAAGTGTTAGGGTAGAATATCAGACAGGATGTGAATGGATTGGCGGAAGAAAAAGCGTCAGCGATTCAGACGGAGTCTTCAGGTTTTAACCCTGTGCAGTTTTTGCGTGAAGTTTCGGCTGAAATGAAAAAGGTATCCTGGTCCACCAAAGAGGAGTTGGCAAGATATACTGTAGTGGTTTCCATAACAGTATTTGTTGTATGCACCTTGATTTGGGTGTGCGATACTTTTTTCGCCCGGTTATTTAATTTAATTTTACGCTAAGACTGGAGGGTAGGGATGCCTTGCATCCAAGTGTATGGACTCTGAAAAGAAGCTTGAAAGACATTGGTATGCGGTGCATACCTATTCCGGATACGAAAACAAGGTTAAGTCCAATCTGGAGAGAAAGGTTAGCTCCCTGGGACTGGAAGACAAGATTTTCAATGTTCTCGTTCCTATAAAGGATGAGGTTGAAAAGAAAAACGGTGTCGAGAAGGTAACCAAGCGTAAGCTGTTTCCAGGTTATGTATTCGTCGAGATGATAGTCAATGAAAAAACTGATTTCAATTCTGCTGATTTTGATGATTTGTGCGGCGATGTGTGCTTGCGGGGATGTTTCGCAGGTAAAAATCATTGATACGGATTCAAAGATTTATACACAGGAAGAGCTGTCAGACGCGATCCATACGGCAATAGATTATTTTCGTCAGAATTATGATCATTGTAAACTACTGAATATTCGGTACGCCGGTGACGGCAACATGAGAGAAGAATTTGGGCTTGTCGTGGTTTTTGATTTTTCTACGGATAACAGCGACGCTGTCTACAAATTAGGATCTTTTTCACCGGGAGAAACATATTCGGATATGTCCTTTGGCATGGTTCGTAACGGCTCCGGAAAATGGGAAGTGAAAAACGTCGGATGGTACGGAACGTGATTCAGAAGGATTTTCTTTGCGGGAAGGAAGATAAAGAGGAAAGGTTTTCGGACGACCGCCGGTCGTCCCTACAAGGAACAAATCGGAAATGAAGGAACTTTGGGAATCGGGAAAAATCAAAATATTTTTGTCGGTACTGCTGGTACTGGTGATGCTCAGTCTGTTCACCCGCAAGGTGGAGAACAACGTTCTCTCGACGTCGGTGAACACGTTGACCTATGGGCTTTCCAAGGTTTCCGCTGCCGCCAAGGATCGAAATACCGACGGCATGAGCTATGACGAGCTCAAGGATGAATATGATGCGGCGGTCGACGCGAACCGCGAGCTGCGCGCGCGGCTGGTGGACTACTACGACGTCAAAGAGGAAAACGCGCGCCTTTGGAAATTTTATGAGCTGAAAAAAGAGCACAAGGACTATCAATTTGTCCCCGCGACGGCACTTCGTCGCGACAGCAACGACGAGTTCTATTCCTTTACCATCGACAAGGGAACCGCGTCGGACATCACGACGGGCGATCCCGTGATGGGAGAGAACGGCTTGATCGGCTATATCTCAGAGGCGGACGTCAACACTGCGAAGGTGGTGACGATCCTATCGCCGCAGTCGGGTATCGGCGCGATCGATAAAGCGAGCAAGGATACCGGCATCATCACCGGATCGGCTAAATTCGCGGATGATAACCAAACCATGTTCGCGAAGCTCAAATCCGAGCATAAGGTCAAAGAGGGCGATATCATCACGACCACCGGCGTCAGCGGGATCTATCCCAAAAACCTGATCATCGGCGAGGTCAAGGATATCGGGTATGATACCTATGACACCTCCTACTACGCGATCATCGAACCGTATGAGGATATCCGAAAGATCACGGACGTCGCGGTCATCACCGACTTTGACGGCGAGGGAGAGATACTGAAACGAACCTCCGAGTAACTTGGCGTCATCTACGGCGCTATGATCCGCAGTACTTAAACTGACGGATCCCGATCCAAGTTGGTTTCAAAAGGAGTACCGAAGCATGAGTGAAAAAACAACCTCCTTTTTTCGCTACCTCGCGTACGCGATGGAGATCATACTGCTGTATGTTCTCGGGACAACACCGAACCTGTTGCCCGAGATCTTCGGCGCTAAGCCTACGCTGCTGTTATGTGTCGCGCTGACAGCGGCGATTTTTGAACGTGAGATCCCCGCGATGGTCATCGGCATGATCTGCGGGATACTGACCGACCTCGGTTATTCCAACGGGATCGGGCTGTTTACGATCAGCCTGACGGTGATCTGTTTTATCGTCGGCTATGCCGCGAACAATCTGGTGGTCGCGAAATTCACCACCTTCCTGCTGTACGCTTTTATCGCGGTCGGCGGGATCTTTATGCTGTATTTTCTGGTGCATATCGTATGGGCGGGCGTCGACGACTGTTGGGGGTATTTTCAGAGGCATCTGCTCTCGCGGATGGTACAGACCTATGTTCTGTCGATACCGATCTATTTTTTGAACCGGTTTATTTATCGTACATTGGGAAACGAAATCAATTGACAGTTGAAAATTGAGAATGGACAATTACGGGAAACGCTGAATAAAAAGCATATTGCTTTATGGAAAGGCAGCAGAAAACACCTCATCCGTCACCTGCGGTGACACCTTCCCCTCAAGGGGAAGGC
>CACZYN010000077.1 GCA_902785445.1 uncultured Anaerovibrio sp. | reverse complement strand
GAAACGGCGTATCGATAGTGACATAAAAAAGTATGTAAAACAGGCATTAAATGCATCCTCCAATATACAATGCGAAGGACATTCTACCCAATACAATAGAGTGGCGCGTCTCAAAAGAGACGCGCCACTCTCTATACAATAATAGCTTCTATCGAATATTTACCTTACTTCATCGCCTTGATGACCGCCACGATGTCGGCAGAGTCTATCACGCCGTCGCCGTTCACGTCGGCTTTCTTGTCACCGTCGGGCATCTCCTTGATGACGGCCACGATGTCCGCCGAGTCCACCGTGCCGTCACGGTTCACGTCGGCAGGATTGCCTATCGTTACTTCTGCCGCGATGTTGCCGTCGCTGTCGACCACGGTACCGTTCTGCACTCTGCCGCCTTCGGGCGCTACTATTCTGCAGTTTTCAAGTATAATATTCTTGCTGTCCTCTTTTATTGCCGCTGTTTCTCCTTCAGCATAAATGGCAGAATTATTTATGATAAGCCGTCCCCCCTCGCTAAAACCATAGATTCCGTTTTTGGTACTGCCCTTTGCACTTAATTGGACGTTTTCCAATGCAAGGTCAGCAGCGTGCCAGATACAAGCGTCGCTTTCTGTCGTTACTGTCAGGGGCCCGCCGGCAATGGTCGTGGAACCTCGTAATACCATTGCTATGGCAAATGAAGAAATCGTTATATTCTCTTTTACATAGATGGTCAAACCGTCTATCTCATTTTGAATGCCATATTCAACGTTGCCCCATTCTTGCGTCTCTCGATCGATAGTTTTTGTCAGAACGAGTTTGTTTTCCACCGGATCGTAACTGGAGCCGTTGTCACCTCTAATGTCAAGTCTGTTGGCGTCGGTCACTTGTATGCCGCCAACCCAGAGATTGTAGCTGCGGCCTATCTTCACCGTGTAGGCTCTTCTTCCTGTGGCATCCACGATTCTGTAGGGCATGCCACTGCTCCCGCTCGTTTCAATTTTGCCGCCTTCACCAACATAGATCTCTACAACCTTGCCCTGGATAGTACCAGACTTGGTGATGGCCTTGGTGCCAATAACACGGACATTTTCATCCATCATTGCCTCGTAGTCACCGGCATCCTCCAAAGTGAGAATGGTTTCACTGTTGATTACGGTTACGGCATCAGCACCGATAGCTACTACGGAGGAGTATGGCAGGAGCTTTACGCCTCTGTACCAATCCTCATCTTCAATAATAATGGCAGCAATGGCTCCGTTCTTGGCATCAATGAGCAAGCTCTTGCTCATGCCCAGCTCGCGGCCTTCAGTAATACTGATCACTGGCAAACCAATAATCTCAACACTTTTTTTCATGGAAAATTCCTCCTAAAAATTTTATCAAATCAACGAGACTTTCTGTTGTTGTAGATAGACTCGATTTTTGACATATAGTCCTTTGGAATGTCATAGAATGGGATAGTATCCTGACCTTCCTCCTGGAGTACGGAATATACCGTTTCCAGATACATTATACTGTCTTCGAATTCTGCTGCCATATCCGGACTTTCGACAATTGCCGGAAGGGATAGGGCATCTTTAAAGGACTGAATAGCCTCTGGATAATGGCCATTATCCTTGTGAATATTACAAATTTCAATAACCAGCATTGGCGCATAGGCATCGTCTGGATATTCCTTAAGAGCATATTCATAAGCCTGTAATGCTTTGCCCCAGTCGGCATTGCCCTTTAATTCAAAGGCATAATCCAACAAATCATCCATATTTGTAAGAGCAGCCAGCTTGTCACTAATGTCATCCTCTAGGGCAACATCAACGGCTGGTTCAGGCTCTGGTTCAATAACAGGCCCTGGTTCTGGCTCAATAACCGGTTCAAGAACGACTTCAGGTTCTGGTTCAATAACTGGTTCAGGAACAGGCCCTGGTTCTGGCTCAATAACCGGTTCAAGAACGACCTCAGGTTCTGGTTCAATAACCTGTTCAGGAACAGGCCCTGGTTCTGGCTCAATAATCGGTTCAAGAACGACTTCAGGTTCTGGTTCAATAACCTGTTCAGGTACGGGCATAGGCTCTGGCTCTGACTCCATAACCGGTTCAGGCACTGGTATAGGCTCTGGCTCCATAGCCATTTCCATGGCTGCCTTTGTTTCAGCTTCGGTCGCTGCTGCTGCCAAAGCAGCTTCTTTGGCGGCTTTGCGGGCTTTTTGTCTCTCCCGGAAGTGATTAGCAAATTCAGTCAACAGAGGAACAGGCTCTTCACCTCGGGCCTCTGCCTTGGCCCGCCGACGAATCATGTAGCTGTTATATAACGTAGATACCACGGCGGCTGCAAATATCATAACTCCTAAAACTATGAATCGGTACTGATCCAAAAAGGGAGATACTGTAATGGACAAAAAGTTTATAAGTAAGGCAAAAATACCACAAAATACCAGGGATGACAAACGCAGCTGCATCTGGAACATATTGGATATCTTGTATATTGCCAATATGGCGACAGTCATAACGATGGCCGTCATTAAGAAGAAGATCAAATAACATCACCACGACAAGCTGGATAAACCAGAATGTTGAAATACTAATTCACAACATGACTATTTTTCGACAAAGCAGTTGATAAATCCTTCGTAATTTGTAGATTTTAAAAAAATATCCTACAATTTTTGCAGGGATATATATAATGATGTCGAATAAACATAGTTGCAACACATGTATTATATTATATATTATTATGTTGTATATTTCAAATAATGTGTAAGGAAAAGAGGTAGGTTATGCAGGAGTTAAATTTAACAGTATTAAACAAGGTGGGGCTTCACGCTCGTCCAGCCAAAGAGCTGGTAAAATTCAGCCGGAGCATTAAATCCAAAGTTACGGTGGAGTACAACGGTAAGAGTGCCGATATCAAGAGTATGATGGCCGTTATGGCTTTGGGAGCTAAACAGAACGCCGAGGTCAATGTTAAAATTGAGGGACCAGATGAGGCAGAGGTGGCCCAGTCTTTGACTGACATGTTCGCCAATGGATTTGGTTTTACGGACGAATTATGATGTAAGACACTGTTCTGATGGGAGGATTTATACCATGTCAGAAAAAATCCAGGGTAACATTGCCCTTGAGGGGATTTCGGTTGGGAAAATAATAAAGGTGGAGCAGTCCCTGAAGCAATATTTGGCTTCCTATACAGCAGGAAACAGTGACGAAGAGCTGGCCAAGCTGGAAGAGGGTATTGATACCTTGTCGGCGGAGATTGACGCAAGCGTGGAAGCTATGCGTGAGGCTGGTCATGACGAGGAAGCAGACATAATGGAGGCCCATTCCTTTTTGCTTATGGACCCATTGTTTACAGATGCGGCCAATGATAAGACCAAGGAAATGGGCAATGCTCCGGCAGCGGTACTGGCCGCAGCCAATGAGACAGCTGAGGTACTGGCCAATATGGACGATGAATACATGCATGAGCGTTCCCAGGATATTCGGGATGTAGGCAAACGTCTGGCCAGAGTAATTATGGGTGTAAAGGGTATTGAAATCGGCAAGGAGCCGGTTATTCTTTGTGGCCATGAGGTGGAGCCATCGGTTATTGCCAATGTTCCTGATGATAAGCTGGCTGGGGTAATCATGGGACAGGGAAGTACTACCTGTCATGCGGTTATTATCGCGAAGTCTCGGGCTATTACCACTATAGTAGGTCTGGAAGAGAAAATTAAGGATATTCCAGATGGTGTAACTGCCCTGTTGGACGGTAACGCTGGTTTGGTTATTGTGGATCCAACACCTATTGAGCTGAAGGAGTATGAAGCCAAGCTAGAGGCTCAAAGGGAGGAAATGCAGCGCTTTGAACAAATCCGGGATTTGCCGGCAGAGACAACTGACGGGGCCAAGGTTCAGCTTACGGCCAATATCGGTTTGCCGAAGGATGCGGAAACAGCTGCCAAATATGGCAATCAGGGAGTGGGCTTGTTCCGTTCGGAGTTTTTGTTTATGGGACGGGATAAGATTCCTTCCGAAGAGCTGCAGTACGAAAATTATAAAAAGGCCATAATTGCCTGCAAGGGTGAACTGTGTGTTATCCGGACCATGGATATAGGCGGTGATAAGCCATTGCCATATCTGAATATTCCACCGGAAGATAATCCGTTTTTGGGGTATCGGGCCATTCGTATCTGTTTGGAGAGACCAGAAATATTTATGCCTCAGCTTAGGGCTATCTTGCGGGCCGGAGTATACGGCAAGGCAGCTATTATGATGCCAATGATTATTAGCGTGGAGGAAGTTAAAAAGGCGCGGAGTATGTTTGAACGAGCCATGCAGGAGCTGGAGGCCGAAGGCAAGGAATATGCCAAGGATGTCCAGTTGGGTATCATGGTGGAGACTCCGGCTGCTGCGGTTATGACGCCGATTTTGGCTAAGTACGTGGACTTTTTCAGTATCGGTACCAATGATTTGGTGCAGTATACTTTGGCTGTGGACCGGATTAATCCGCAGGTTAGCGGACTGTACAATCACTTCCATCCGGCAGTATTGCAACTGATTCAGCGGACCATTAAGGCTGGCTGTGATAACGGCAAATGGGTAGGCATGTGTGGCGAGATGGCCAGCGATCCGTATGCGGCTGTTCTTCTCATGGCCATGGGCATATCTGAACTCAGCATGAGTGCGCCTTCCATTCCGCGGGTCAAGGAAAAGATCCGCTCCGTATCCTTGAAGGAGGCCAAGGAGCATCTGGCCAAGGTAATGGAGCTGGAGACCGGCGCTGAGGTTCGGGATTATTTACAGGCCAATTTGTAATTCTAGATACATTCATCTGGCTTGGCTATTTTTTTAGGAGAGATTATGCAGATATTTAAAAATGACTGGGAGCAGTATCTTCAGGAAGAAATGCAAAAGCCCTATTATCGGGAGCTGCGGCAGTTCCTTATCGGGGAATATCGTAGCCGTCAGATTTTTCCCGATATGTATTCCATATTTAATGCTTTGCACTATACCAGTTATGCGGATACCAAGGTGGTTATTTTGGGACAGGACCCTTATCATGAACCGGGCCAGGCCCACGGGCTAAGTTTTTCGGTGCAGCCCAACGTTCCACCGCCACCTTCTCTTATCAATATTTTCAAGGAACTGGAGACGGACTTGGGATGCCAGGTGCCGGATAACGGTTGCCTGGAGCCTTGGGCCAGACAGGGAGTGCTCCTACTAAATGCGGTATTAACGGTGCAGGCCCATCGGGCCAATTCCCATCAGGGAAAGGGGTGGGAGACATTTACCGATAAGATTATTTCCCTGCTGAATGAGCGGGAAAAGCCTCTGGTATTTATCCTGTGGGGTAGTCCTGCCCGTCGAAAAAAGGCCATGATAACCAATCCGGTTCATTGCATAATCGAATCCCCCCATCCAAGTCCCTTGTCGGCCTATCGGGGATTTTTTGGCAGCCGTCCTTTTTCCAGGGCCAACGCTTTCTTGCAGTCCACTGGTCAGGAGCCTATTAATTGGCAGCTGCCCAATATTATTAAATGATTAAATATTAAATTAAATAATGGTTGACAAGTTTTTAATAATTTAGTAACATATCCATTGTCAAAATAATAGGGGTATCGCCAAGTTGGTAAGGCACTGGATTCTGAATCCAGCATTCGTAGGTTCGAGTCCTGCTACCCCTGCCATTTAGAAATAACGCACCGCTTTGGCGGTGTTTTTTTATAAAAATATTTCTTGCACTAATTATTTCTGGGTGGTATAATTTTTTAGTCACAAGGACAAAGATAGTTTCAAATTTTGTTTGATAACTTTCTCTGCTCCTTATGGAAGTAAGGAGCCAAAGACCAAAGAGGGAGGTGATTTCGTGAGAAAGTACGAAGTCATATTCATTGTTAAACCAATGGAGGAAGAGGCAACTAACGCTGTAGTTGAGAAGTTCACTAAGCTGGTTGCTAAAAATGGCGGTACTGTAGATTCCGAAGATCGTTGGGGCAAGAAGCGTCTTGCTTATGAGATCAAGGACAGTGCTGAAGGCTACTATGTTCTGCTCAATGTTACTGCAGAGCCTGCTTGTGTAGCTGAGGTTGACCGTGTGATGAAGATTAATGACGATCTTCTCAAGCACATGATCGTTCGTGTAGAAGAGTAATAGTTTCGGGAGGTAGTCCATGAATAAGGTTATTCTGGCCGGCAGATTGGCACGGGATCCAGAGATGAGATATACAACTTCTGGAAAAGCAGTTGCTTCATTTTCTTTGGCGGTAAATCGCCGTTTTAATCGCAATGCTGGTGATCAGCAGCAGACGGCAGATTTTATTCCAATCGTTGCTTGGGAAAAGTTAGCCGAAATTTGTGGCAATAACCTCATAAAAGGAAGTCAGATATTGGTAGAAGGCCGTATGCAGATACGTTCCTATGAAGCTCAGGACGGTAGTAAGCGTTATGTAACTGAAGTAGTTGCAAACGAGATTGAGTTCATGGGTTCCAAACAGCAGCGGGATAATGCCGGTGGTAGCTTTGCTCCGGCGGAGCCTGCACCAGCTGGTGGCTTTGGCGGCAGCCCAGTATCAGATGACGATATTCCATTTTGATAGGAGGGAATATACTTGATTAAGCGTGATAGAAGCAGAAGACCTCGTAAAAAGGTTTGCAGTTTCTGCGTAGATAAAGTAGATCAGATTGATTATAAGGATGCAGGCAAGCTGCGTCGTTATATTACCGAGCGTGGTAAGATTTTGCCTCGCCGTATCTCTGGCAACTGCGCAAAGCATCAGCGTCAGGTTACCGTAGCTATTAAGCGCGCACGTAACATCGCTTTGTTGCCATTTACTGCTGAGTAATAGTAATGATTAAAGGGATGTGAAAAATGAGTTATCATTTTCCACATCCTTTTTTGTGTGTGAGGAAATTATGTCAACAACTGACCGATTGATCAAGGATATTGTCCGGGAGCGACATTTTCACTTCCGGTTATTTATAGAAGGTATTGTGGTGGGAATATTTGCCGGGGGAGTGATAGCTCTATTCCGCTATTTGCTTACAGCCTCGGAAATCTACCGGCCAATGCTATATGAAGTAGTTGCCAATGCTTTTCAGACCGGTAATTATTTCTTGCCCTTGGCCTATGGTACCTTCTTTCTGGTGGCAGCCTGGCTGCTGATGAAGATTGTGCAAAATGAACCCATGTGCAGTGGTAGTGGTATTCCCCAGCTAAAGGGTATACTTATGGGAAAGATGAGCATGAAATGGGCCTCGGTACTATTCTTTAAGCTCATAGGTGGTGTGTTGGCCATTGGCGCAGGGTTATCTCTGGGACGGGAAGGGCCCAGTGTCCAAATGGCTGCCTGTGTGGGCCAGGGGGTGAGCCGGAGCGTCATTCGCACCCGCTATGAGGAAAGAATATTGATGACGGCCGGGGCCGGAGCTGGTCTGGCAGCGGCCTTTAATGCTCCCCTGGCCGGGGTTATATTTGGTTTGGAGGAGCTGCAAAAAAGCTTTTCTCCTATGGTGCTGATGGCTTCCATTACTGCGGCTGTAACTGCCACTACGGTTACCCAGCTTATTTTTGGCGGAGCACCAGTATTTCACATGGGGGATTTGGCAGTATTTCCCTTATCCTTGTACGGTTTGTTAATTGCCCTGGGGTTGTTTATTGGCTTCCTGGGCCGGGCCTTTAATAAATCCCTCTTATTTTCCTTGGAGGCCTATGAACGGCTGAAAATTACGGGCATATACAAGCCCCTTCTGCCATTAGTTATGGCGGCAGGCTTAGGCTTTATCCTTCCGGATATTTTAGGGGGCGGCAGTGTTTTGGTGGATACCCTGTCAGCGAATTGGTACCCACTATATTTTCTGTGTCTGTTGTTTTTGGGTAAGTTTATCTTTACTTGCCTTTCCTTTGGCTCGGGAGTTCCCGGGGGAATTTTTCTCCCCATGTTGGTTTTGGGAGCCTGTGGTGGCAGTATATTCAGTAATATTTTGGTGACCTATGATATTTTGCCGACAGTCTATGCCGGAGATATTATTGTTTTTGGCATGGCAGCCTATTTTGCGGCGGTGGTCAAGTCACCTGTTACGGGCAGCATACTCATCATGGAGATGACGGG
>CACZYN010000076.1 GCA_902785445.1 uncultured Anaerovibrio sp. | reverse complement strand
GGATACGCTCACGGGAACCCTCCACTACCTTTACATGGCAACGTACAGTATCACCCTGCTGGAAAGCTGGAATGTCGCTTCTGAGCTGTTCTTTCTCTAATTCCTGAATAATGTTCATTGTATATCCTCCTCTAAATAAGTGTTCGTGGCAAGTATTGAATTTATAATATAGCCTTGTCCAGAGGACCACTCACATACCCTAGTATATTACCACGAGATTTTCCTGTTGGCAAGAATTTTTTTAAAGATTTGTGTAACCTCATCCGCCCTTCGGGCACCGACGGCTTTTAGCCCTAGTACCCTTGGGTGCTTCCCCAGAGAGGAAGGCTATTACAAGCAATAATTCATGGCATCCTTCACAATATTTTCCGGTACATCCTTCTTTAAGGTTACCTTACCTATTTCACCATCCATCAGTACCCACTTCACCTGGCCATTGATGGTTTTCTTGTCATGGAATATTGCCCCATACAAGGTATCTATATCACAGCCCTCAGCCTTCACTGGCAGCCGTAATTTGTTTATTAATGCTTCCACCCTGTTTACCTGGGACTCGCCAACCAGCCCCAAAGCCAAACTGATACGGGCCGCACACACCATACCGATGGCCACTGCCTCACCATGATTATATCTGGAGTATCCGGTATTTTTTTCCACCGCATGTCCCATGGTATGACCGAAATTCAGTATAGCACGTAAACCTGCTTCTTTTTCATCCTGCCCTACAACGGCAGCCTTTATTGCACAGGAGCGGGCTGTCATATAGGCAGCCGCCTCACTGTCCAGGGACAGAACCTTTTCAACGTTTTCTTCTAAAAAGGCAAAAAACTCTTTATCATATATTATTCCGTATTTTATTATTTCTCCTAAACCAGTATAAATCTCCCGCTTAGGTAAAGTCTTAAGCCAAGCTAAATTCATAAACACAGCCTTAGGCTGATAAAAAGCCCCAATAAGGTTTTTACCCAATGGATGATTAACTGCCACCTTGCCCCCCACACTGGAATCCACCTGTGCTAATAAACTGGTAGGCACCTGTATAAAGGGAACACCACGCATATAAGAGGCTGCCACAAAACCGGCCAAATCCCCCACTACGCCGCCCCCCAGAGCAAATATAGGCGACTTACGGTCCAGACCCAATTCAATACAACGGGTAAGCAAAGATTCAAAATTATTCAGGGACTTGGATTTTTCCCCCACAGGAATTTGCGCAATATTAGCTACCAGTCCCCCTTCTGACAATAACTCTTTTAATTTTTCGCCATAAAGAGGCCCCACATTACCATCGGTAATAATTAATGCTCGCTGGGAAAAATCACTATTTTTACAAAATTCAACAATCTTATGGCCAAGGTCATTATCAATATAGATATTATAACTATTTTCCCCCAGCTCCACTGGAACAATATTCATAAACTTACTAAACTCCTAAATTACTCTTCCTTCTCATCTGGCAATAAGCCCAGATTTTTCATAGCTTCCTCCACCTTTTCCGTATCCACCGGTTTAGATGCATAAGCATCACAGCCCAGACGGAAGGCCTCATCCACATAGCCAATATCTGCCAAGGCAGTCATCATAATAATTTTCAGCCGATTTTCCCCTGCCTGTTTATTCTGGGTTTCCAGCTGCCGAATAACCTTTAATACCTTCAGCCCATCCACCTTTGGCATCATTATATCCAAACAAAGCAAATCAAATGGCTCATTGTTCTTGATGGCATCCATATATATGTCCACAGCTTCCATACCATCAACGGCTACTTCCACTTCACCATAGTTTGCCATAAATTTTTGGAGAAAAGAACGGCTTATTCTGTCGTCTTCTGCGATTAATATCTTCATATCATAACCTCCTAGTCGCTTAACTTTTCTTCACAATATTTCAACAAATCGCTAATATCATCTTCATCATCATCATCATCTAAGCCAGGAGGCCCGGTAGTTACTTTATCCTTATTGGCTGTCCCATAAGGATTCATGAATACCGCTTGATTTTTCAGCTCCACATCGGCTTTTTGGGCCAGAATAAGCGGCAAAATAACGGTAAAGCGGCTTCCCTTGTTTTCCTGGGAACTGACACTTATCTCTCCCCCCATGCTGGAAACCAATTCCTTTACAATCATCAGGCCAAGACCCGTACCACCAAATCGTCTGGTTGTGGAACCATCCACCTGACTAAATGGTTTAAACAGCTTCACCTGTTCTTCCATGGACATTCCTATACCGGTATCTTCCACGAAAAATTCCAGAAAGCTCTGATTCTGACGATCAAAGGTTTCTACCCCGAATGTAACACTGCCTTCCAAGGTAAATTTCAGCGCATTGGTAAGGAGATTATGTAATATCTGCCGAATACGCAACGGATCCCCCCGAACGAATTTAGGCAGAGTATCTACCTTCGGCTTATTAAAGTACAGGCCCTTGTTTTCGGCCATTTGGGCATGCAGGGTGCTAACCCGGTTAATAAGCTCATGAAAATCGATGTCGATATTCTCCAGCTTCATCTTACCATTTTCCAGCTTGGCATAATCCAGTATATCATTGATAATTTTTAGCAAATCATCGGAACACTGCTTGGCTGCCGTGAGATTCTCCCGTTGGTCATCAGTAAGAGGTGTCCTGAGGGTCAAATCTATCATCCCGGACATACCATTTATCGGAGTACGTATTTCATGACTCATATTGGCCAAGAACTGAGTTTTGGTATTGCTGGCAACCTCCGCGTTGCGCCGAGCCTCCACAAGCTCATGTTCTTTTTGTTTACGCTTGGATATATTCAGCAAAGTAAGGACAATCTGCTTTTGGGTACCATCCCATATCTGCATCAAAAACATCTGCAGCCAGATTGGCTCCTCCAACCACTTAGTCTGAACCGCCACCACAAAATCCACCGTGAAGGAATCATCCAGCACAGCAGCTTCAATATTATTACGAATAACACAGAATTTACACCGTTCGGATTTCCCGCACCCAAGGGGGGTACTGTTGACACAGTGAATGGCATCACCAAACTGCTTGCCGATAACCTCAGTATATTCCTCCGAAAGGGTATCCAGGGCCGGTTCGTTAATGTCTGTAATTTCTCCCCGAACATTCAAGGTGCATATACCAATTCTAGCCGCCTCAAAAACGGACCGCATATAATAATGGTCGGTTTCCACCTTGCGTTCCAACATCCGCATACGGGTCACATCACGAAAGATTGCCGTACACCCTGTAACCTGCCCCACATCGTCTAGCATGGGGGAACAGGTTGCGGACAAAAATACTGACCCGTCAGACCTAACAAAGCCGATATTTTTGGATAAGCCCTGATTTTTCTTGGTACGCATGGCGCAAATTATCGGGCTGATAATCTTTTCCCGGGTTTCCACATTCTCCAGCCGAACCACATCCGTAACTGAAATATCAGTACCCGGAACATATTCATACTCAAATAAGTCCTCGGCAGCCCGGTTCATAAAGGTGATTTTCCCTGCTACGTCTGTCATGAGAAAACCGTCACCCAGACCGCCCATCAATTTATGGAGAGTATTATAATCCACAGAAAAACTTACATTGTCCGCCATTTCTTACCCTCCTTTATTTTTTACCGGCAACAGCCGTAATAACGTGAGCCATACCACTTAATGGCACCTGCTGCATAACAGCCCCTATTTCGTAAGCTACTCTCGGCATACCATAAACTACTGCACTGGCCTCATCCTGCCCTAAGGTAACGCAGCCAGCCTGACGCATTTTCAACATCATCTTGGCGCCATCTTCTCCCATGCCGGTAAGAATAACTCCCATGGCCCGATCACCAATATTATCGGCTACCGATTCAAAAAGTACATCCACCGATGGACAATGACCTCCGTATTGTGGTCCCGGGTTAACATCCAAAGTAAATATTCCCCCGGTATTTCTCACCCGCATCTGCTTGCCACCAGGGGCAACATATACACAATTGTCCTGCAGGCGGTCATTATTTTCCGCTTCCTTGACATTTACCTCACACTCATTGTTTAACCGCTGGGAAAACAGACGGGAAAACATGGCCGGAATGTGCTGAACAATAACAATTGGCGGCATTGGTTTGTGCAAAGCCCGCAGAATATCCGATAAAGCCTCGGTACCACCGGTGGAAGCACCAATGGCAATAAGCTCCACCCGCTTAGGCGGCACCGGAATTTTTACCTGATCCATGGTTACAGGCACCGGCTCTGGCCGACCGGACTGCTTCTTAATATCCCGCACGGCCTCAGCCATTATTTTCATATTGGCCACAACTTTACTCAAGTTGCTTTTTACCAGTACATGGTTTCCCTCGACGGTTTCCGGCTGATTTTGGGTAGATAACGGTCCATAAACCACTGTGGAATTTTCCAAACGTTTGGCCGGACGTACCACTGACTGTGGCGTTACTGGCGGTGCTGATGGCAATGGTGGTGGTTCCACTGGGGCAGGCTTTTCAGATTCCAGTTTAGCTGCCTTTTGCTCCATTTCCTTTACCAGCTTGTCAGCGTTGGCTTTGGCTTTGAGGGCTTCACCAGCCACTTCCCGCAAAAAATCACCACTACCAATGGTGGTAGACGGCTTCTCAATAAAGGAAAAAGCCCCCACCTCCAGTGCCAGTTTCTTATAGGCTGGCCGAGAGCTGAGCACAACTGTCGGTAAGGCATATTGTACTATAAGCCGCCGCAGGAATTCAATGCCGTTCATTTTGGGCATTTCCACATCCAGAATCATTACATCCGGGTCGAAGGACAATATCTTGTCCCGGGCCTCAAAGGGATCCCCAGCCTTTTCTATATATACTTTTTCTGAAATATTGGATGTAAGCCCCCGGGCTAAAACCTCCCGAAAAAACAGGGAATCATCCACTATTAGAATTTTCAATTCGCTCACGTGAAGGCTCCCTTCTTACGGTAAATAGAGGGCATAACATACTCAAAGGCGTGGGCCTGACGGTCAATCACTTCGGAATGGCCAATGAACAAATATCCCCCCGGCTCCAAAAAATCAGCAAATTTCTGTATCAGCGTATCTCGGGTAGGCACATCAAAATAAATCATTACATTACGACAGAATATTACATGAAATGGTCTTTTAAAGGGGAATGTAGGATTAATCAGATTAAACTGCCGAAACAAAATTTTGTGGCGCAAACTTTCCACAGCCTGGCACTGATCACCAGCCACCTTTTGAAAATACTTGGCCTGCCAATGGGCCGGCAGGGTCTGCACTGATTCCTGGGAATACAAACCAGACTTGGCTTTATCCAATACTTCCCGGGATAAATCCGTAGCCAACAGGGTAGTCTCCCACTGGGGCCCCCGAGAAGAAAAATAATCCTCCAGCAACATGGCCAATATATAAGCCTCCTCCCCAGTAGATGAGGCCGCACACCATGTCCTTATATCCCCATCACGAATGGTTTTTTCCAAATAGGGCAAAACCTCCTGACCATAAAAAGTAAAATGGTCAGCCTCTCGCATGAAAAATGTATGATGGGTAGTAATAGCTTCTGCCAACATGGCCAACGCCTTGCCGGTTTTATCCCGCCGGATATATTCCAAAAAGGCTTCTTCACTGGCCAGCTCCGGCATCCCCTGATTATCATTCATTAATTTAAACAAGCGACTTTCCAACAAAGCTTGTTTCTCTGGTGGAAGCTGAATTCCAAAATTCTGATGCACCACAGCTGAAAACTGCTGGAATGTTGATTGTTTCATAATCGTGACTTCTCTCTATAGTAGGTTAGCATTTATCAGTATTTGCCAAATCCTTCCTCATCCGTGAGGGCAATGGTCTTAGGCTTGACTCCTGGGGCAGCCGGTTTAATAATCGGCGCCGGTGTCTCTTCTAAATCCGGTTTTTCCACATTCTTTGGTATATCCGGCATGGCTGCATTGGTAAGGGAGCGATATTTGGCCACTCCTTTAGCCAATTTGAAGTGAGCAACCGTTTCCCGCATCCGGTCCGCCTGGGCACTGAGCTGCTGGCTAGCCGATGCTGCCTCCTGGGAGGTAGCCGAATTAGACTGTACCACCTGGGAAACCTGTTGAACCCCCTGATTAATCTGGTCAATGGCCTGCTTCTGTTCCTCTGAAGCCTTGGCTATACTGCCCACAATATCAGCCACATCAGCCACGTTGATTACAATTTCATTTAAGGCCTCCGCAGTTTTATTGGCGATATTTCGACCAACATTAACCTTGTCAATAGAGCCCTCAATCATATCGGTGGTTTCCTTGGCCGCTTTGGCACTGCGAGCTGCCAGATTACGTACTTCCTCAGCTACCACGGCAAAGCCCTTGCCGTGCTGACCAGCCCGAGCCGCCTCTACAGCTGCATTCAGGGCCAATATGTTGGTCTGGAAGGCAATTTCATCAATTACTTTGATTATCTTGGAAATATTGTTGGAGGAATTATTGATCTCCTCCATGGCATTGAGCATTTCCTGCATATCCTCATTGCCCAGTTCTGCCTGCTGGCGAGCCTTTACAGTCAAGTCGTTGGCCCGATTGGCATTATCCGCATTACTGGCCGTCTGGGAAGCAATCTCCGTAATGGAGGCGGATAACTCCTCCACGGAAGCTGCCTGTTCCGTTGCCCCCTGGGAAAGGGCCAAGCTGGCGTCCGAAACATTCTTGGCGCCGGCTGCTACCTGGTCTGCGGCATTATGAATATCCGATACGGATTCATGAACCCGCTGTCGCATGATTTCAAAGCTGGCAGCGGCATCTCCCAACTCATCCCCTGTACTGGTTCGTACTTCTGTAGACAAATCCCCATCAGCAATTCGTCCGGCTGCCCATCCCAGCTCGTTGAGCCTTTGGGACAAATCCCTGGAAAAATAAATGCCGATGGCCAGAGAAAGAACCACCAAAATGGCTACAATTACTATTTCGGTAACTATTGCCTGTTCATTACTATTTGCTGCCCCTGTACGCATGGTAATCCCATACCAGGCCACTGCTACAATTATCAGTTCAAGAAAAACGACGAGAGCTATTAGTTTCGCGCCAATTTTCAGGTTTTTAAAAAACATCATAACGCTGTACACTCCTTGTTCCTCAAACCATATTATGCTTATTAACCTTCGGCAGTTTCCTCAGTATTGTCCTCATTCATCCCATCGAACAATTCCTGATCGTCCTCACTGAAGAGCTTCATCCAATCCAGAAGCAGGACCACGCCCTCCTCAATTTTGCCAATCCCGCGAATATATTTATTCTGGGAGGCCTTTAAGTCTGGCGGAGGAACAACATTTTTCTCGGTAATATCCAGTACTTCCGATACCCCATCCACGATAAGTCCGATAAGTACGCCATTTACCTCAATTACTACAATACAGGTACGATCGGTATATTCTCTATATTCCCGCTTAAACCTTAGCCGCATATCAACTACAGGAATTATTTTCCCCCGTAAATTGATGATTCCCTTAACATATTCCGGAACCTCTGGTACGACGGTTATCTTCTGTATACCGATTATTTCAATGACTACCCGTATATCTATACCATATATTTCTTCACCTAGGGAAAACGTTAGATATTTATCCTTTTGAGTATCTTCTTCCTCTTGGAATACCTTCTCATCATCCACTATAATCCCTCCAAATCAGTCAAAAATTATATTGTGTACCTGCTGAGGGTCCAAAATAAGACTTATGCTGCCGTCACCCAATAAGGTACAACCACTGATACCAGTGGTCTTTACTGTTTTACTGATATACTTTGGTACCGGCTTTACTACAATTTCCTGTACACCAAGGAGCTTGTCCGCCAATACCCCAAAGCAACTGTCTCCCGCTTCCAAAAGCATAAGAATACCATCCGTTGGTTCCTTTATGGCATCCGGAATAGAATAAACATCATAGAGACGTACCACCGGGCAACAGTTCCCCTGCACCATAATCATTTCTGAGCCGTCCGGATCCCGGAAAATTTCCCCCTCGGCCGGTCTGAAGGACCGACTGATATAATTTATCGGTACTGTGAAAGTTGATTCCCCAACTGCCACGGACATGCCCTCAATAATAGCCAAGGTCAGCGGAATTTTTATAGTGGTGGTACTGCCCAAGCCCGGCTCACTGTCCACAATAACATTACCGCCCAAGGACTTGATATTGGATACTACTACATCCATACCAACCCCACGGCCGGAAAACTCCGTAACCTTTTCCTTGGTGGAGAAGCCTGGGGCAAATATAAAGG
>CACZYN010000075.1 GCA_902785445.1 uncultured Anaerovibrio sp. | reverse complement strand
CTTTGGGTACCAACAGCTCTATTAGCGCTATCTCTGACCTGTAGATAATACGTATCGCCAGTTTTGCTGAGATTCGTATGCAAACCAAATACACTGGCCAGATTACTACTATTGCTAGTAGTCAGATAAGTAATTTTAGGACTTGTAGCCAAATTCAGACTGTTAATCAATGTATTCGCCGTTGTCTGATTTGCCCCGCTACCATTGGCCGTCAATTCAGCCAACCCCGTTGGGTTACTCAAAGAGAAACTATCCTTTGCAGCGTCATAATTAGCTGTAATTCCCAAGCTAGTGGCACTAATCTTAGTTGCCAGTTCATCCAGTCCAGCATTGCCACCCAAATTAGTCTTCTTGCCAATATCATTAAGATTAAACAATTCGCCTAAGGTGAAGTTAATCGTAGCATTGCCATTTTCTTTACCATTACTAAGATTCATGGAGAACGCAACTGCCGTATCTCCAGTTATGGTATCACCATTCTTGGTAAAGGTGCCTAATGCCTGATTAGCCTTATCCCTAACCGTAATAGTATAGGAACCGTCATCATTCTTAACGGAGGTAGCCTTCAGTCCCAATACATCCTTCAAACTTACGGACTTGGCAACATTTTGGATAGATCCCGTAGACTCCATAGTTGTAGGCATAACATCATCAGATGTAAAATCGATGCGATCACTGAGTTCATCAGTAGATGCATTATATACGCCTAAATTCAAATGGTTCAACAGAGTTGCCGTATTACCATTGTCAGCGGTTATACCTATAATATTGTCCATACCACTGGTCTTGTTATAAAGACTGAAGGTATCATTAGCGGTATCATAACCGCCCTGAATGTTAGCACCAGTTTTAGCTATGGCACTGGCAAAATCATTCAAGGTCTTTCCGCCACTAAATAGCGTATTCTCATCTCCGGTATAACCAGTATAATCACCAGACTTCACACCAGAGAACAACTCATCATAGGTATAAGTGAGAGTATATTCCTGATCGCTCCCGGCAGTATCTTTCAATTTCAAGGATATCGCTATATCTTCACCATTAACAATCTTAGTAGAACCATCCTCCAGGGTGATATTATACTTAAATTTAGTGTTGTTACCGTCCTGAACGGTTCCTTCATTGTTAACGTGGTATTCTTTAAAGAGCACATCAGCCAGCTTATTACTAGTCTGAGCATTTTCATTAGATCTGGTAACACCGTAATTAACCAGCTTGCCTTCAGCATCCTTGTGCTGTGCTGTCAGCAAATACGCATTGCTAGCTATGGAATCGACAGTAACGGTATGATTCATAGCCGCAGCTGCACCATTAGCAGTAGCAGTTACAACACCGGTGTTGGAGCTAACGGCTGACATGGCATTCAAATTGGACTGCATTTTATAAGTGGACAGAGTGCCATACTTGTAGGTAGTCATGTCACTATAGACATCATTATAGGCTTCCTTTAGCCAAGTATTAGCAATTTCCTGCTGCTCCATCTTGTCATATTGCTTGTTCTTGCCGGTCATGCCCATTTTTACCAATGATTCAATATCCAGCCCAGAACCTGACAAGCCATAAATTCCATTTACGCCCATTTCAAGGACCCCCTTTTACGCGTTACGATCGAGGAACGCACCCAGCCATTCCTGAGCCTTAATCATTCCCTCTACCATTTCCTCAGGTGGATATTCCTTAATAACTTCATTGGTCTTCTTATCAACCATCTTAACGGACATTACGTTAACTTCCTTGTGATACTGGAATTCCAAATCACAATTCAGCTTGCTCATAAGCTCGTTGAGTTCCTTTGTCATTTCACTGACAAATTCCTCGTTGATATTGTCCAAAGCCTGATGCTTGGAACCATCTTCTTCTTTTTTCTCGTTGTCGGCCTTGCCAGCATCATTAGCGGAATTAACTTTATCCAGAACGCTAGCCTCTTCTGGCTTCACTTCAACAGGTGCTACCTTGCTTTCAACAGGTTCCACTGTCGCTTTCTTCTGACTAGCTCCGCTGTCCATTGCCGAAACAACAACTGCCGCAGCCGTCATGTCTGAAATACTTCCTACCATTTTAAATCCCTCCGTAGAACTTAATTTATAATCCTTTATTATTTAGGTAACGCCTGGGACAAATCTATACCGCCTGCCGGAGCCGCCGCCTCGCGGTTCTCTTCCTTTATAACTTTATAGATTTCTCCTCTATAAACCTTCACACTGCGGGGAGCGTCAATGGCGATACGTACATTCTCGCCATTAACTTCCACAATGTTGATAACTATTTCGTCACCAATCATTATCTGCTGCTTGGGACGCCGGGTTAATACTAACATCTCTTATTCCCCCTTTTTTTCCGGGAATAAGCGATGCTTGGTGGTGTAGCTGGTCTTCTCCAGCACCACCTGCTTCGCCTTCATATTGGCCTGATTGATCACAATCGGTGCCAATAAGTTGGTGGTCATATTGGGAATACCTGTTGGTGGAACGGTGATAAGGGAGCAAACCAGTATATCGGAATCATCGGTAACTCCCAGCATTTCCATGTTTGCATCGTCCAACTCAAAGGTATAATCCGGGAAAAATATAAAAGGATCGGTCATGAGAAAGGCCAAGTCCGGGGTGGATGCGGATTGTAAAAACAGATACGGGCTCTCTGCATCATAAGGTATAATCGCGAAATCCCGCTCATCCTCGAAAGCCGGAATACCATGGTCAAAGGTCACAATGGACTTTTCATCAACTTCAATTTCACCAAATCTTGTAGTACTCAGTCTTCTCATTAGTATCCTCCATCTTTAAGCATATACGTCATAACGTCCCACACTGACCCACTGCCTTACGTAGCCTTTGCTTGCCAAGGTGGTCTGGGCTGAACCAGGACGATTTTCAATCTCTGGTGTTGCCGTAGCCTGAATGCTGGTAGTATCACTTCCTGGGTCCATTTTACCCTTTATTTGGGATGGTGTCACGGTAAATTCCGGATCTGGAATTTTTACCGCTTCCCATTTTGGCCACTGAAGAATTTCCCCCCGTAGTCTTGCCTTAGCCTCATTGCCAATAAGATTGGCTCCCGGATGGGCACCATTCTTGGCAAAATTCCAGCCAGATCGGGCCAGTCTCGAGGTATTGGCCTGAACATCACTGAAGCCTTCTCCACCATACTTTTTGGCAAAATCATCATGGTTCAAAAAGCCATAGGCCTTGCGACTGTTATAGGTGTCGATATCAACCTCCACCAATGTAGCCGCCACATCCGCCAGAGGCGGGTCGTAATGACGATGGAGCTCCGCCGGACGAAAGGTATTTTTCAAGGACCGGGGCTGCTCCTGATGAATACTAATCTGGGGCAACTCATGCCTTATGTTAAGATATTTCATTTCCGCCAGCATGGTATTCACCTTCTTTATATTATATTCGTAAAATTAACTACATATATTAACGTAGATAATCAGCTAAAGTACCTGGCAAAATCTTGGAGCCAACTGACAGAGACAAACTATAGATAGTCTGATATTCCATCAGCATGGTAGCCAGCTTGGCCACATCAGTACTGGAAACATCGGTAATATCGCTGGTGATAGACTCATCCTGGGTGGTGAGCATATCAGAGGCTGCAGTATAGGCCTGCTGACGAGCTGCCATGGTGGTCTCAGCTCCCAACACCTGGGCATGGGCCGCATCACTAAGGGTAAGTCCGTCATTGGCTGCCCAGTCATACTCTGCTGCATCAATTTTAGCTACAGCATATAACAACTCATTAAGCATAGCCGTACCAGAGGCAGTGCCACCATCATAGCTTAAGCCTGGAGTATCAAAAATATCACTGCCAAATACATCCTGACCAGTCTGATTTACCGAATCAGTAGCCTTGTCCACGCCACCGGTTTTCTTTACCATGGAAATATACTTGGCATCGCCCTTATAAGTAACAATATACTGCTCAGTAACGGCAAATTTTAAGCTTACTGTACCACCGCTAGTAGTCATATCCACAGCTGTACCCGCTGCTGTATCCTTAATAATACCATTACTATCGAAGTAATTACTTACCTCCTTGCTATCGGTCCAACCGGAAATGACACCAACCTGATCTCCATCTTTCACACGCGCCTGGCCACTAGCTACCCTATCCTTGAAGCCATTTTCCATAAACTCCTGTGAATATACTCTGCCATCAGTAACATTCAAATAATAGACATTTTCATCCTCATCCACCATCTTCAGCATCTGGGTCACAGTTGGCTTAGTATTGGTGTCATCCCTGAAGAACGACTGCTGGGCCTCACTAAGGGTCTTAGTCTCACCACGGGGCTTCTTTTCATCAGAAATATGGAATGGCATTGTGGTATCGGACTGACCGGAGAACAAATAACGATCCCCAATCTGAGCATTCATATCCGCAACCATCTCCTGAACGCTGGCCAACAATTCCTTGGCGATATCGTGCATATCACTTTCATTGTTGGAAGAGTTACCGGCTGCTACCACCTTACCCTTGAATTCCTTCATGCGTTCCGTAACATTTACCAAAGCCGCGTCACTGTTCTTCATCCAGGAAACAGCGGTAGTAATATCCGCCTGGAACTGCTCCACATTGGTGAGGGAATTCTGATATCTCAAATATTTAGAATAATCAACTGCATTATCAGAAGCCCGATGGAGCTTCTTACCATCACTCTGCTCGAACAGCTTGGTGTACTGCTCATAGGAGCCATTCAGCTGTTTCAAGTAGTTGTTGGTCATCATTGTACTGCTTATACGCATAATCTATACCTTACCTTTCCTATCCTATCCTTCATCATCTACCTACTACACCGGTGCTGTTTATGAGCTTGTCCAGCATTTCATCCATGGTAGTAAGACAACGGGAGCAGGCTGCATAGCCCTGCTGATAAGTAATCATATTGGTAAGTTCCTCATCCCAGTTAACCCCGGAAGTAGACTCCCGTAAATTTTCAATCTGGGTCATAAGGTCACTTTGGAATTCCACCTTGTTTTTCATATTCTCAGTGGAAGAGCCCAAAGTGGTCATGCTGGTATTGTAATAACTATAGAAGGACTCATCACCAATAGCACGAATCTGCTCATTAATGAGAGTGCCACTTGCATCTTTATCTACATTACTTGTATTTTTCTTAACACAGTTAAACAGTGTACTTATCCATACGGCGTTTTCACCATCTGCCACACCATTTACGCCTGTTATGGTAATGGTAGGAGGATCTGTAGAATCATCTATCTTTCTTTCTGCGGACCGGGTTGCCAGCAGATTATGGCCATCAGTCGCGGTCAAATCCTGATTAATAGTCAATTCCTTAATAATCTGAATACCCCGCTTAGCCACGCCACCTTTTTCCAGATGCATATCATCAGGATTAGTTGTATTCCAAGTATAGACTGCATCAGTGGTACCATAAAAGTTGTTACCCTGAACAATACCTGTAGAGGTCTCCTTAAGGGTATAACCGGCCTTATGCTGGTCATTCAAAGTAGTGAGAAGGAAGGCTGCCATATTGGCCAACCGGTCAATATATTCCTTGTCCTCATATATGGACTGTATCTGACCGTACAATTCACCATTGCCCGGATCAAACGGAATATCAGACTCCTTAATATTAAGGGTATAATCACTGATACCATAAACTACATTATTTAATGGTGGTGAAACGGCGATGGTCACCTTACTGGTGCCATTTACCAAGGTAGTTCCGTTACAAACCAGATTATACATCCCGTTAGGGGTTTCATTAACACTCATATGCATAATCTTGGATAACTGATCCACCAATAAGTCCCGCTGATCCCGCAAGTCATTGGCCATGGAACCATTGGCTTCCATCTCCATAATCTGACCATTCAACACTGTTACTCGGTCAGTCATACTATTAATATTATCAACGCTGAGAATAATCTCCTGATATACGGATTCAATCTGGGCCTGAACCTGGGTTGCCGTAGCATTCAATGTCTCAGCAAAATTATATCCGGCATTGATAACATTCTGTCGGCTGGAGGCAGTACTGGCTGTAGTAGAGCAGTCTACCCAGGACTTATAGAATTTTTCCATAGCCGCCTGTAAAGAATTGTCATCAGAATCGTTAAATATAGTCTCCAGCTTGGAATAATTACGGGCCTTGGCATTATAATAACCATCAGTGGTATTTTCCTTCCAATACTGACGGTCAGCATAAATATCCCGCGCCCTGGCAATACCATAGATGCCTACGCCGCTACCGATCTGGTTGGCACGGGAATAGGACCAAATGGTCTCCGACGGGGTTGCCACGGAATTAACCTGCTGGCGGGAATACCCTGTAGTGCTGGAATTACTGATGTTGTGACCTACTGTGTTTAAGCCAACTCTGTTGTTCTGAATACCACTTACCATGGTATTTAGACCTGAAAATGTACTTAACATAACTTTTCTCCTGTTCTATACTCCTGCTTCAAACATCTTTCTCCCCTGAACAGGCCTCCCACCGTCATCACCCGGTGTTCCGTAGGTCACCCCCGCACTGGTCTGGGTCATTACATTGATGCTATAATCAATAAACTTTGCATGTCTATCTAAATATTGCTGGTTACTGTCATTGGTTTTCTTCAGTTCCCGCAATACAATTTCCTGGTTTTCGATAAGCGTACCAAGAACTTTTTTGTCCGGTGAATAAGGCAACTTGGACAGCCATGTCGACAAATTATCTTCCCCAAGATTCGCCAAAAGTTCTGCTTTACGCTTCTCTAAACTGTTGATGTTGGCCAAAATCGGTTCCATCTCGCTGGCCAGCTTCCTTGCTGCTACCGCGTCCGTCTTGACCAATTCTATTCTCTGAGCTTGTGCCAGTTCCAGTAATCTTTTGCTCAACACCAGCTGCTGGCGAAGTATATCCACGATATCCTTCATAATCACACCTCAAGATCAAAATTCTTTTCGTGGGATACCCTCTCTTGACCTACATTACCATAAGTAGGCTCCACTGATGTCCCACCCAGCTGGTTAAGCTTGAAATTAATTGCATCCAGTGCCGCTGAAATCATAATTTCATTGTTGCCCTGGATCTCCTGGGTCTTTTTCACAATGTTCTGCAAGGCTTCATGACAAGCTTTTAGCTTATCCCGCATCTTAGCATCCTTACACTGTGACCAAACATCCCGCATTTCCATGTCGGGTTTTATTTCAACATTTTCTTTAGCCAACTGGTTGATCACTTTTTGGCGTTCACGCTCAGCCTTGTTGATAGTTTCAACAACAGCTTCTTCTTCGTGCACAATCTTTTCAAGTGCCTTTATGTCCACATTCACCAAAATGCCACGTTTCTTTTGACCTAGCATTTCCAATTTTTGATAATTTTTCACCAAAACATTAATTATCTCTTCTAGCTTTTGCCACATTGTGATACATCCCACCTTTTTTGGCTAAAATTCGTGCAATCTAAATCAGAAACGGCACTGTAAAATGCTCTCAGCCAAATCTCGGCTGCTTACGTGATAATTGCCGGAAGCAATTAAATTTTCCAGTTCCGCAACGCGATCATGACGCACGTCATCCATGCTGTTCATCTTGTTCAGCATTTCGCGAACATTCTGACCTTCCTGGGAGATATGGATTTCATCCCGTTTTTCCTCATCTCGGCCAGCTCGTGCAACTTTGTTGTTGCTGCTGTGGTTGCTGTAAATACCAGCAATACTTTGAATATTATTGTTTATAATCATGGTTTCTCACCGTCCTTCTTCTCATATAATTACTGTTTACTGGCTGAAAATGGGGACACTTGTAGTGTCCATTCATCTTCCTAACAATTTATCGAAAAAAAATGCAGGATCCTTAAATCCTGCAAAAAAATATCTATACAATTAAAAATCCTTGCCGGCATTGTACATAGTACGGCTCCGGTCAACGTTCTGAAGCTTTTTCTTGTCAGCATTAAGCTTCTCAACCTGCTTGTTGAGATCCTTGCTGCATTTTTCACAAAGTTTGCCCACAAAAATATCGGCACCACAATTTTCACACGGATAAGCAACATTTTTGCTAACTACCCGGCCACTCTTAATCATGCGGAGAACCACCTTCTCCTTAACACCGGTATCATCAACAATCATACGGATGCTGCACTTGTCATGATCACGAACATAGTCATGGACAATCTTCTCCTGTTCCAACTCAACATCATAGCAAGCCGGGCACATTTTCTGACCAACTTCTAAATATAATTTTCCGCACTCTGGGCAGTTCTTCAACTTGTTCATAAATAACACCTCTGAATTCTATGATTAACCATTTATTTTTATCACATTATTTTAAAGTTGCCCCATAATTATAACTCAATTATACAAATTTTTCTATAGGGAAAATACACTTCCTATTT
>CACZYN010000074.1 GCA_902785445.1 uncultured Anaerovibrio sp. | reverse complement strand
AATGATTGCAGTGGATTCTTCCTTAGCGGAGCATGAATATAAGGTTTATACTCAAAAGGCGGACAAAAAAGCCAAAAAGCCATACAGGCTGATAATTGAGATTGCCGCTGACGGGGCCAAGTCCTCGGTAAAGGTGGATAATCCAGATGTTCCTGAGGATGAATTGCTACCGGAAGTGAGCGGTCATACGGTGGTTGTGGATGCCGGGCATGGTGGCAGCGATAGCGGAGCTATCGGGCCAAGTATGTTAAAAGAAAAGAATGTTACTTTGAATATAGCCTTGGAGGTCTCCCGGATTTTGCAGGAAAATGGGGCCAGAGTGGTGATGAGCCGGTATAAGGATGTGGATGTTTTTGGCCCATATGCTACGGATAAACAGGAGCTGCAGGCCCGGGTGGATGTTGGCCGTCGGGACCCATCAGTGGAAATCTTTGTCAGCATTCACTGCAATGCTTTTACCAATTCGGAAGCCAACGGGACGGGAACCTATTTCTATCCCCATTCTTCCCGGGATGCCATGTTAGCTCAGCATATCCAAAGTGAAATGGTGCGGGCTACCGGCTTGAAGGATCGGGGCATAAACAGTGCCAGGTTTTACGTGTTGCGTAATTCCCGCATGCCGGCCACTTTGGTGGAGACGGCTTTTATAAGCAATCCAAACGAGGAACGGATGCTGGCTAATGTTCATTGTCAGCATACTATGGCCTTGGCTATTTGCCGGGGAATAAACAATTATTTCCGTAATATAATACATTGACGGGGGAAAGCAGAATGAAATTTACGAAAGTCCTGTTGGGACTGTTGCTGGTGTGCTTGGTGTTTGCCGTATCTGGTTGTGAAAAGGATGGATCATCTGGTACAAATAATCAAGGGAAACAAGTTACTGATATTGCGAATAAACAAAGGAACTCCACCGCTGATCATATGGAAATAAAGGTGTATTATCCCAATAACGAGGCCACTAAGCTGATAGCGGTGAAAAAGGAGATAAAGGCCGAAGGGAATACCAAATACCGGGGGGCTATTGAAGCCCTTATGGAAGAGCCCAAGGACAGTAACCTTACAGCGATTTTTCCGAAGCAGGTCAAGCTTTTGGGGGTAACGGTAAGCGGCGATACGGCCAAGGTGGATTTCGACAAGGCCTTGGTAGAAAAGTTTAATGGGGGATCTACCGGAGAGGAAATGCTGGTGGGAGCCATTGTAAATACCCTTACGGAATTTTCCGAGATAAAGAAGGTTCAGATTCTTATCGAGGGCAAGAAAATAGAATCCATCAAGGGACATGTGGATACCAGCCAGCCATTGGCCCGAATGGATGATTTGCTGAAATAAGATTTGAATATGTCACAGGGTAGTGCTACAATTAGCATAGTTGAATAAAGTCACTGGGGGAGCCTTGAGCTGAGAGATGGTTAGTTAACCGTCGACCCTTTGAACCTGTTGGGTTAATACCTGCGTAGGGAAGTGAAACTGGCCATATCTATGGATTTAAACCATTTCTGTACGCAGGAATGGTTTTTTTATTGGGGAGGAAGAAAAATGTCAACACAGATGCAAAAGGCCCGGGAAGGGAAAATTACCGATGAAATGAAGCTGGCAGCGGAGCAAGAACATGTTACAGCAGAGGAATTGCGGGCAGGAATTGCTTCGGGCCGGGTAGCTCTTTGTGCTAATATTAATCACAAAAATTTACAGCCCTATGCTGTGGGGGAAGGCTTATCGGTGAAGGTAAATGCCAATATTGGTACTTCCAGTACATTCCCTGACCCGGAGCCGGAGCTGTTGAAGCTGGCGGAAGCGGTAAAATGCGGTGCCCATGCAGTGATGGATTTATCCACAGGAGATAACATTGATGAATCCCGACGGCAGATTATTGCCCACTCACCGATAATGGTGGGTACGGTACCAATTTATCAGGCTACGGTAAGAGCCATCAAGGAACACGGGGCTGTAGTCGAAATGACTGATGAGGATATGCTGTATTCTATTGAGCAGCAGGCCAAGGATGGAGCGGATTTTATGACCATGCACTGTGGCGTTACCTTATCGGCTATTGAAAAAATGCGCAAGCAGGGACGAAAAATGGATATTGTCAGCCGGGGAGGTTCCTTTATCGCTGGCTGGATGTTGCATAATGAACAGGAGAATCCTTTTTTTACCCACTATGACGATATTTTGGATATTTGTGAAAAATATGATGTTACTATCAGCTTAGGGGATGGCATGCGGCCAGGCTGTATTAATGATGCCACTGATCGGGCGCAGATTACCGAGCTGATTACCTTGGGTGAATTGGTGGACCGGGCCTGGGCCCGGGGAGTACAGGTGATGGTTGAAGGACCTGGTCATGTGCCTTATGATCAGATTGCCGCCAATATGAAGTTGGAAAAGCGCTTATGCCGCAATGCTCCATTTTATGTGTTGGGACCACTGGTTACCGATATTGCTCCAGGCTACGACCACATTACGGCAGCTATAGGTGGAACTTTGGCAGCCGTAAGCGGGGCGGATTTTTTGTGCTACGTAACGCCATCGGAGCATTTGGCCTTGCCTACCATTGAGGATGTGCATACCGGGGTTATAACTTCCCGCATAGCAGCCCATGCAGCAGATATAGCTCGGGGGGTACCAGGGGCTGTGGAATGGGATAATAAGATGGCCCAGGCCAGAAAGACTCTGGATTGGGAGGAGCAGCTGAAGTTGGCTATTGACCCTGAGCTGGCCCGTAAGGTCCGGGGAGAGCGGAACCCAGCGGATGAGGGAGCTTGCTCCATGTGCGGGGATTACTGTGCCGTGGAAATTGTCAACAAATACTTCAACAATGCCAAATGCCCCTTCAACGAATAGCTTAGGTCTATGCCTTCTCCCCTGGAGAAGCACCCTAAGGGTACTAGGCTTCGCCGTCGGTGGCTACGAAGGCTGACGGATGAGGTTGCCTAAGACTATAGTTTTAAATTATAACTTTTAAAAGGTTTTTTAAAATTAATAGCGAAGTATAACCATATATTGGGAATATTCTGAATAATTCTATGGGAGGTATACTTATGGGTCTTATTAAAGCAGCAATGGGCGCTGCCGGCGGTACTTTAGCTGATCAGTGGAAAGAATTTATATACTGTGAAAGCATTCCAGCTGATTTGTTGGTGGTAAAGGGACAAAAGCGCACCAGCAGTCAGGGACGCAGCTCCAACACCAGCGGAGAGGATAATGTAATTTCCAATGGCTCCGTAGTGGCTGTCAACACAGGACAGTGCATGATTATTGTTGAACAGGGTAAGGTAGTGGATATTTGTGCTGAACCGGGGGAATACAAATATGATACATCCCTGCAGCCATCTATTTTTACCGGTGATTTGGCGGATAATGTGAAATCCATTTTCGGTGAAATTGGTAAGAGATTTACCTTTGGCGGCGATCCGGGGAAGGATCAGCGGGTATATTTTGTTAATACCAAGGAAATTATCGGCAACAAGTACGGTACTCCAAGTCCGATTCCATTCGAAACCTATGATAAGCGCAGCGGTCTCAGCATGACTGTATCCCTGCGGTGCTTTGGTGAATACAGCTATCGTATCACCAATCCTATTTTGTTCTATACCAATGTGTGCGGTAATATTACCGATTCCTATGCTAGGGAGGAAATTGACAGCCAGCTGAAGAGTGAGCTGATGACCAAGCTCCAGCCAGCTTTGGCCAAGCTTTCCGAGCAGGAAATCAAATACACTAGTATCCCAGCTCATGTGGATGATTTGGCTGATACCTTAAATGATCTTCTCAGCAAGAAGTGGGGGGACCTCCGTGGTATCGAGATCGTTTCCTTCGGTGTGAGCAGCATCAAGGCTAGCGATGAAGACGAAGAAAAGATTAAGGACTACCAGCGTTATGCCAGCATGGGCAATATGCAGATGGCAGGTCTTCAGATGGCCGGTGCCAGTGCCGACAGCATGAAGATGGCCGCTTCCAACGAAAGCGGTACCGGTGCTATGGGTGCCTTTATGGGCATGGGTATGGCTAGTAATATGGGTGGCAACGCAGCAGTCCAGATGATGCAGATGGGGGCTATGCAGCAACAGGCTCAGCAGGCCCAGCAGCCAGCTCAGCCAGCACCACAGGCTCCACCACCAGCAGCGGCAACTGCCCCAGCCGGGAATACCTGGAAGTGTTCCTGTGGTAGTGAGAACACTGGCAAGTTCTGTGTAAACTGTGGTGCCCAAAAGCCAGAGGCTCAGGGATGGACTTGCAGCTGTGGTGCAGTTAATCAGGGCAAGTTCTGTCCACAGTGTGGTGCCAAGAAGCCAGCGGATGCTCCGCTTTATAAGTGCGATAAGTGTGGCTGGCAGCCAGAAGATCCTCATAATCCACCAAAATTCTGTCCGGAATGTGGCGATGTATTCGACGAAAATGACATTCAGTAAGCGGATTTGATGCTTGTAAATAAATGACAGGATTGGAGGATAAAAATGGCAAATAACTCGGTAAACTATAAGTGTCCCAGCTGTAGTGCGCCCCTGGCCTATACGCCTGGCGGTGGCAGCAGGATAAAATGTGAATACTGCGAAGCCGAGTTCTCGGTAGAAGAGCTGGAACAGCTCTTTAAGGAACAGGAAGCTGCTGCTTTGGAGGCGCAAAAAGCCAAGGATGCCAAGGTTGAGAAGAAACAGTTTGAAATGGCTGAGGCCGGTGGAGCCTGGGGAGATGAGGAAATTGCCATATTGAAGGCAATGACCTGTTCTTCCTGCGGCGCGGAAGTGGTTTGTGATAACAACACCCTGGCCACGGAATGTGTATATTGCGGTAACCCGGTTATGGTGCCGGGCCGGTATGAAAGCCAGCTGCGGCCGGATATGGTTATTCCATTCCAGACTACCAAGCAGGATGCCAAGAAGGCCTTTGCCAAATATCATAATGGTAAGTGGCTCCTTCCTAGTAATTTTGCTTCGGCAGCCCGTGTAGAGGCCATTCAGGGGATGTATGTGCCATACTGGCTCTTTGATGAGACAGTAGATGCTGATGCGGAATTTTCCGCTACCAAGACCCGGCATTATACCGATGGGGACTATGATGTAACGGAAACAGATTATTACAAGGTCCTGCGCAGCGGTACCATGAGTTTTCATAACGTGCCGGTGGATGGCAGTGTGAAGATGGATGATACCTGGATGGAAAGTATTGAGCCTTTTGATTACAGTCAGATGGTTCCTTTTACCACCACCTATATGGCGGGCTTTTTGGCAGATAAATACGATGTGGATGCGGAAGCAGCTTTGCCAAACGCCGAGGTTCGCATAAAAGAATCCGCCGACGGGGTATTAAGGAATACGGTGAATGGCTACGATTCCTGCAGTACGGAGAGCATGAGTGTCGTTCGTACGGATGGTAAGCAGCAGTACGCTATGGCACCGGTGTGGATTTTGACAACCAAGTATGAGAACAAGCCATTTACCTTCGTTATGAACGGGCAGACTGGTAAGCTGGTTGGTGAGCTGCCAGTGGACGAGAACAAGGCCAAGATGTATTGGGGCTTGGGCGCCTTGGTTACATTGCCTCTGACCTATTGGATCTGTAAATGGATAGTTTTGATTCTTATGGAAGCCATGAGGGATTAGGATAGGGGGCAGAGAAATGAAAAAATTATTGACTATTTTTATGTCCCTGTTACTTTTATTGGCCTTTTCCATGCCAGTCATGGCCAAGACAGAGACAACAACCAAGGTTAAACCTACGCAAACTACTGGTCAGACCAACAAGCAGGTTCAGCAAGAGGGAAAATTGCCGGAAAATCTGGGGGCAGTTAGCCTCCATGATTTGGAAAATTTGTTGAAGCCGGACCAGCAGGCCGCTTTGTTGCAAAAGCTTAAAGAGATTGAGCAGAAGCATAATGTGCGGGTTGTGGTAATGACCGTGCCGCAGGATGACAAGACCAGCAAGGAGTCGGGAATTAAAAAATTTGCCGATGATACCTTGAATAAGTATTATCGTGATGAAGCCAATAATAACGGCAGTATCATGCTGATGATTTGTCCAAAGGCCAGGAAATGGGCTGTTACCACCGACAATAATATGCGGGCGCGCATTACTGATGAAAATGGTTATCCCGCCATTAAGGATGTTTTCCTGGGGGAAATCAAGGATGGCAAGGACGATTATAATGCGGCCTTTAATAATTATGCCGACAAGGTAGATGAACTTCTGACTTATTATGAGACAGAGGGCGAGCCTTGGGACCCGGCCAATGAATTCAGCTTTATGGGCTTAATTCTGGGTGCTTTGTGTTCCGTGGGTTTAGGTTGGCTGTTTGTGCAGCATTTGCGGGGCAATATGACCAATGTCCGTCATGTGGCCCAGGCTGATGACTATTTGGATCGCAATACGGTTAACATTACCAGAGAATCCGATATATTCCAGCGTACTAGCGTAAGCCGGACCAAACGGGAGAGAAAAAGCAGCTCCAGCTCGGGAGGCGGCCGATCCAGCAGTAATGGTGGCGGCAGCGGCAGCTACTAAGTGAATAGTGGAACCTCATCCGGCAGCCATAGCTGGCGGATGAGGTTTTTCTTTTTTTTGTCCACTTTTTATCTTCTTTGTGGTATAATTCTTCTGTTTGAATTAAATATAGGGAGCGATAAAAGTGGATTTAAGTATAATCGAATTAATAAAAACAGTTATTATAGGTGTGGTAGAGGGCCTTACAGAGTGGTTGCCTATCAGCAGCACCGGCCATATGATATTAGTAGACGAGTTCATTAAGCTGAATGTTTCCAAAGCCTTTATGGATATGTTCCTGGTGGTAATTCAGTTGGGAGCCATTTTGGCAGTTGTGGTGCTGAATTTTGAAAAGCTGAATCCCTTTTCTGGGGAGAAAAATACCGCGGAAAAGCGGGCTACTTATCGGCTGTGGTATAAGGTAATTTTGGCCTGCCTGCCGGCGGCAGTAATTGGACTCATGTTCAATAAATACATGGAGGAGCACTTCATGACAGCTCCCGTGGTAGCCGCAACCCTGATTTTTTATGGTATAATGTTTATTGTGGTGGAAAACTACAACAAGAATCGCACCCCGGCAGTTACTGACCTGGACAAGCTTAGCTACAAAACCGCCTTTATTATCGGTGTGTTTCAGGTATTGTCCCTGGTACCAGGTACCTCCCGTTCCGGTGCTACCATTTTGGGCGGTATTCTCTTTGGGGCATCCCGGTATGTGGCGGCGGAGTTTACCTTCTTTTTGGCCATTCCGGTTATGTTTGGGGCCAGCCTGCTAAAAATGGTGAAATTTGGCTGGCATTATAGCGGAGCTGAGGTACTCATTCTGATAGTGGGCATGGCAACAGCCTTCGTAGTGTCCATTTTGTCCATTAAATTCCTGTTGAAGTACATTAAAAACAACGATTTCAAGGCCTTTGGCTATTATCGTATAGTATTGGGTATTATTGTTATTGCTTATCTCTTTTTGGTTGGTGATCCAACCCAAAATGGCTGATGGGAGGATAATATATGCGGTTTGTTTCATGGAATGTTAATGGCCTGCGGGCCTGTCTCACCAAGGGGTTTATGGAATCCTTCCGGGATATGGATGCAGATGTATTTTGCCTGCAGGAAACCAAGATGCAGGAAGGCCAGGCCATATTGGATTTGCCGGGGTATAAGCAGTATTGGAACAGTGCGGAGAAAAAAGGTTATTCCGGTACGGCGGTATTTACCCGCATTGAGCCTCTGGATGTGTTTTATGGCTTGGGTATTGAGGAGCATGACCATGAGGGCCGGGTTATTACCCTGGAATTTGACGATTATTATCTGGTGACAGTATATACTCCGAATTCCCAAAAGGAGCTGGCCCGGTTAAGTTACCGTATGGAATGGGAAGTGGCTTTTCGGGAGTTTGTCTGCAATTTGGACAAGAAAAAACCCGTGATTATCTGTGGTGATTTAAATGTGGCTCATAAGGAAATCGATTTAAAGAATCCGAAAACCAATCACAAAAATGCCGGCTTTACCGACGATGAGCGGCAAAAGTTCACGGAGCTGTTGGCGGCCGGCTTTACGGATACCTTCCGCAAGGTGTACCCGGATGCCACAGGAGCTTATACCTGGTGGTCCTATCTTAGAAAGGCCCGGGCTAACAACGCCGGATGGCGTATTGACTATTTCCTGATATCCAGCCGGTTGGATGATAAAATTGAGTCCGCTACCATATATAATGAAATATTTGGTAGCGACCACTGCCCCGTGGGTTTGGAATTAAAATAGGTCGAAAGGCTTATTTTAAAAATCGAATATTTGAATTATAATAATTTGGTATTTTTGGGAGTTAAAACACCAAATTATTTTTTTAGGAAAGGCCGGATAATAAAATGAAAGGCAAAAGTGATGTA
>CACZYN010000073.1 GCA_902785445.1 uncultured Anaerovibrio sp. | reverse complement strand
GCTGCCACCAACTATTAACTATGAAACTCCAGACGAGGGTCTGGACCTTGATTATGTACCTAACAAGGCCAAGGCAAAGACTGTCCGTGCGGCACTGTCCAATAACTTGGGCTTTGGTGGACATAACGCTTGTATTGTATTAAAAAAATATTCTAAGTAAAAAGTTGAGTGATTTATTATGAAGGAGCGTGTGACCCAGGAACGCAGGAAGCGGTTGGAAGGGTTGGCAAGCCGGCTGGGTGTCAGGTTTAATAACATCTGCTGGCTCCATCAGGCCCTTACCCATACTTCCTACGCCAATGAGTCTCGCTTTAAGGTAGAACATAATGAACGCTTGGAGTTTTTAGGAGATGCGGTGCTGGAGCTTGCTATCAGCACCTATCTTTTTGAAAATTTCCCAGAACTTCCTGAGGGAGAGCTTACCAAATCCCGGGCAGCTGTGGTCTGTGAGGCTAGTTTATCCAGCCGGGCCTCGGAGCTGAATTTAGGGGATTATTTACTGCTGGGGCATGGAGAACTTCTCTCCGGTGGCCGTCGGCGTTCCTCCATGCTGGAGGATGCTTTTGAGGCAGTGATTGGGGCAATTTATATGGATCAGGGCTGGTCGAAGGCACTTTCCTATGTGATTCGTCAGCTGGAGGACCATCTTAAGCAGGTAGAAACCGGTGTATCCAAGTTAAAGGATTACAAGACTATGCTGCAGGAGCTTATTCAATGTCATGGTGAGAATAAAATCTGCTATGAAATGCTGGGCTCCACAGGACCTGATCATGCCAAGGTATTTGAATTTGAGGTAAGGCTTAATGATGAAGTTTTAGGAATTGGAACCGGTCCAAGCAAAAAAGCTGCTGAACAGCAGGCTGCCAAACAGGCATTAGAAAAACTAAATAAATAATCAAAGGACTGTTGCGTTATTGGCGACAGTCCTTTATTATTAGGGTAGGAATATTTATTTAGGATTATTTTAATGAGCAATACATTTTTTGTATTACATTATGGGAGGTATTACTATGAGAAAGCTTATTTTTTTAGGAACAGGCAATGCAATGGTAACCAAGGTATATAACACTTGCTTCCTAATTGAGACTTCTGATGGGGAACTGTTCCTTACCGATGCCGGTGGCGGTAACGGGATTCTGCGTCAGTTGGAATTGGCTGGAACTGACTATAATAAGCTTCATCATATGTATATTACCCATGCCCATACGGATCATATAATCGGGGCAGTTTGGGTTATAAGAAAGATTGCCACCTTAATTAATAATGGCAAGTATGAAGGGGAATTCCATATTTATTGCCACGATGAGGTTAAGGATATCCTTCTCAGCATGTGCGAAATGATGCTTAAGCGCAAGGATTACGAGACCATAGGTGACACCATTATCATTCATGAGATTTGGGACGGCCAGGTTATTGAGTTACCACAGTTTGAAATCAACGTATTTGATATTTACTCCAATAAGGCTAAGCAGTTTGGTTATCAGCTCCAGTTCAAGGAGGACAATCTTATGCTGACCTGTCTGGGTGATGAGCCATTCAGTGAAGGATGTGAGGAGTACGCCAAGGATGCGGATTGGATGCTGGCGGAGGCCTTCTGTAAATATGAGGACAGAGATATCTTCAAGCCTTATGAAAAGCACCACAGTACCTGCAAAGAGGCTGCTGAATTGGCCACTACCCTTAATGTGAAGAACCTCATTCTCTATCACACTGAGGACAAGACTATTGATACCCGCAAGGCAGCTTATACTGCCGAGGCTAAGCAGTATTTCAGCGGAAATGTTTATGTTCCTGATGATATGGAAGTAATCGAGTTTTAACTTTTAATGTAATTCTAATTAATTATTGTGCGTTTCCATGTATAATAACAATGTTAAGCTAGGCGAAAATCCAGTTGGGGATGATTGGATTTTTCGCTGGCTTGTGTTGTGTAACTTTTTTTATATAGATGATATTTAGTTTAGTAAAACAATCAGATTGTTTTTTAGTTAGGAGGAATAGAATTTGTTATCTAAAAAGGGTGTTGTTATAGGTGCGGTGATTATTATTGCTGCGATTATCGGCGGATATATGTTCATAATGAGTCAGATGGCCGGTATGCGTGGCGGAGCCAGTACACCGCAGGTTAAGGCAATGGATGTTATCAAGCGGGATACGCCAGTGACTTTGGAATATCCTGGTACCGTAAAGGGCAAGGATACTACTAAGGTTACAGCCAAGGTGTCCGGCACTATTGTGGAAAAGTATATTAAGGGCGGTGACCAGGTTCAGGCTGGTCAGGCTTTGTATCGCATTGATTCCCGTACTTACCAGGCAGCTCTGCTGAATGCCCAGGCTAATTTGGCCCAGGCTCAGGCTAACCTGAATAATGCCCGGGTAGAGCTTAGCCGTAATCAGCAGCTTTTTGCCGCTGATGCAGTATCTGAGCAAGTTGTTACCAATCAGCAGGCTCAGGTAAATGCCTTGGAGGCTAATGTACGAGCTATGGAAGCCTTGGTACAAACCGCGCAGCAAAATTTGGATGATACGATTGTATATGCTCCTATGAGTGGTAAGCTGGCAGTGGATGACGTGGCCGTGGGTACCTTTGCGGCAGCCGGTACTACTCCACTGGTAACTATCGGTACCAGTGATCCAATGATGGTACAGTTCAGTGTTAGTGAAGCAGAATATCTTAAGTATGTGGCTAATGATGTAGTACCTGGCATGGCTTTGCCAAGCAAAAATGTTCGTATTGTCTTAAGTGATGGTAAAGAATACCCAGCTTTAGGCAACGTGGTTGAGGTGGACCGTTCCATGGAAGGCAACACTTCTTCTCTGCTGATAAAGGCCCAGTTTGACAATGCCAAGGGCGTGTTGATTCCAGGTATGTTTGCCAGAGCACGTTTGGTGGGAGATACCATCAAGGACGCAATTTTAGTACCTCAGCGGTCCGTACAGCAGTTATTGGGTAAGTCATTTGTTATTGTCGTTGGTGAGGATAACAAGTCTGTAACCATTCCTGTAGAACTGGGAGAAACTGTGGGCAGTTACTATGTAATTAAGAGCGGCCTTAAGGGCAACGAAAAAGTTGTGGTGGAAGGCCTTACCAATCTTACTGAAGGTGTAGAGATGAATGTCACTATGATTACACCAGAAGAATTAGGACTTTCTTTTGTAGATAAGCACGATTAAGGGGGTAGACGGGTGTCTAAATTTTTCATACATAGACCGATATTTGCCATAGTTATATCCCTGATTATCGTTATCGGTGGTTTGCTGTCGGCCGTGCAGCTGCCTATAGCCATGTATCCGCAGATTTCACCACCGACTATTTCAGTTAGTACTACGTATATTGGTGCTAATGCCAATGTATTGAATGAAACAGTAGCTCAGGTAATCGAGCAGCAGGTAAACGGTGTTCAGGGCATGGATTACATGAATTCCAATGCTTCGGACTCTGGTTACTATTCCATGTCGGTTGTATTTGAGCTGGGTACCGATGGTGATATGGATGCGGTAAAGGTCCAGAATGCAGTAGCGGTGGCTAACTCCAGCCTGCCGGACAGTGTTAAGACCACTGGTGTGGTTACCAAGAAGTCCTCCAATGATATGGCCTTGATGGTTTCCATGTTATCACCTGAAGGTACTTATGATACCACCTGGATAAAGAACTATGCTGATATTTACGTTATCGATAAAATAAAGCGCGTAGATGGTGTAGGTTCGGTGCAGATCTTCGGTGCGGACCACTCCATGCGTGTTTGGCTCAATCCTGACCGTCTGGCAGAATTGAATTTGACTGTAAATGATATAATCAGTGCCGTTAAGGAGCAGAATTTGCAGGCTCCGGCCGGTACAGTAGGTGCCCTGCCTATCAGCGATATGCAGGAAAAGCAGTTTACCGGTAAGATTGACGGCCGTCTGGTTACTCCGGAGCAGTTTGGCGAAATCGTTGTTAAGACCGATTCCAATGGTTCCATGGTTCATCTCAAGGATGTAGCCAGAGTGGAAATTGGTGCTACCCAGTACGCCGTATTCCCAAAAATGAACGGTATAAAAAATACGGTGGGTTTTGGTATTCAGCTGACAGAGGATGCCAATACCATGACCACAGTGGCTGAATGCCGAAAGATTTTGGCCGAGGCCCAAAAGGTGTTCCCACCGGATTTGGAGCTTAAGTATATCGTTGATACCACTGATTACATCGGTACCTCCATTAAGGAGGTTGTGGAGACCTTCTTCGAGGCTCTGCTGCTGGTAGTATTGGTAGTATTTATCTTCCTGCAGAACTGGCGGGCAACCCTTATTCCGCTGTTGGCAGTACCGGTATCCTTGATTGGTACCTTTGTGGCCTTCGTCATTTTAGGCTTCTCCATTAATACCCTGACCCTGTTTGCCATGGTATTGGCCATCGGTCTGGTAGTAGATGACGCCATAGTAGTAATCGAGAATGTAGAGCATCATATGAGTACCGGCCTTTCAGTTGTGGATGCCACTGAACGGGCTATGGATGAGGTGCAGGGACCAGTTGTGGCCATTGCCTTCGTATTGGCGGCGGTATTTGTACCGGTAGCCTTCCTGGGCGGTATGATGGGTGTGCTCTATCGACAGTTCGCCCTTACAATTGCCATATCCATGGCTTTGTCGGCCTTTGTGGCTCTTACCCTTACCCCGGCTTTGTGTGCGACCATACTGAAGTCTACGGATGTGGGGGAAAAGAATAATGATGGTGTGTTAGGCCGCTTTTTCGCCAAGTTCAATGAAAAATTCAATGAAATGCGCATCAGCTATCAGGGCGTGGTAGGCTGGTTTATTGCCAACATTAAATATGCAGTAATATTGATTGTGATTGTTACCGGACTTACGGCCTTCCTGTATAAGATTGTGCCAAGTACCTTCGTTCCGGATGAGGACCAGGGCTATTATGCTGTTTCTGTTTCTTTGCCGGAGGGTACTTCCATAAATCAGACATCTATCACCATGGACAATGTTTCCGAAGGTATACGGGAGATTCCTGGCGTAAAGAATGTCATGGCCATCACAGGTTTTGATATTTTCTCCTTTGGTTCCAAGCCAAATGCCGGTACTATGTTTATAGGTCTGGATGGCTGGGATGACCGTACTACACCGGATACCTCCATTAATGCCTTGATAATGAAAACCTTTGGGGTAGGTGCCAAGGTTGCACCAGAAGCTCAGGTAGTAGCCTTTAACCTGCCGGCACTGCCAGGTCTTGGTACCGTTGGTGGTTGGCAGATGGAGCTGCAGGATTTGTCCGGACATACGGATGAAGAGCTGAATGAAACCGCCCAGAAGATTGTGGCAGCGGCCAATCAGCGGCCAGAACTGCAGGGTGTTCGTTGTACTTACAAGATTAATTCTCCAATTATTCAATATGATGTGGATCGTGACAAGGCCAAGAGTATGGGCGTAGCCTTGTCGGATATATTTACCACCATGCAGGTATTCTATGGTGGTAGTCAGGTCAATGACTTTAACCAGTTTGGCCGTACCTACAAGGTAATGCTGCAGGCTGATAAGGCTTATCGTACCGCCGCCGAGGATATGCGTTTTATGTATGTTCGCAACAGCAGCGGTCAGATGATTCCGCTGGAATCTCTCCTGACACCAAAGCTTAGTACTGCGCCATCCATAGTACATCGCTTCAATGCGTCCAAGGCCATGTCCTTCCAGGGTAATGCCGGCAGCGGTTATTCCTCTGGTCAGGCCATAGCGGCTATGGAGGAGGTTGTTAAAGAGGTAGCACCGACTGGTTATAACATTGAGTGGTCCGGTCAGGCCCGTGAGGAAGTCAAGAGCAGCAGCTCTACCGGTCAGGTTTTGGCCTTGGCCCTGGTATTTGTCTTCCTGTGTCTGGCAGCTCTCTATGAAAGCTGGAGCGTACCATTTGCGGTACTTCTCTCCGTGCCGGTGGGTATTTTTGGTGCTCTGTTCTCCGAGTTGGCAGTCAGCCTCTTCGAGACCTTGCTGGGCTCCTATAATGCCGGTCTTCAGAACAGCGTATATATGCAGATAGGTGTTATTATGCTCATAGGTCTGTCGGCAAAGAATGCGATTTTGATTGTAGAATTTGCCAAGGCACGAGCTGACGCCGGCATGAATCCATTAAAGGCAGCCATTGAGGCAGCGGGACTGCGACTTCGTCCAATACTTATGACATCCTTTGCCTTTATTATTGGTTGTTTGCCACTGGCCAGTGCAACTGGTGCCGGTGCAGCGGCCCGTAATGGTATGGGTGTGGCAGTAGTAGGCGGTATGTTGTTTGCTACCTGCATAAGTATCTTTATTATTCCGGCCTTCTATATTCTGACCGTTCGCTTTGGTGATTTGATAAAGGTACGGAAGGAAGAACATAAGAAGAATAAACGTAGATTTGTCTAATATGACTTAAAAAATGAAGTTATTTTTAAAATAACTTCATTTTTTATTGTAAAGATAGTATAATTTATATAAAAGATAAAAAAATACAACAGGAAGTAAATGTTATTGTAATTAAAACCTTTGTTTGGTATAATACATAACAGTGAATAAAATAGAACACATGATAAAATTTATGAGGATATTCAAATAGAGAAGGGAGTTTTTCATTCATGGAAAAGGAAGAAGCGTTAAAAAGTGCCCTCAAGCAGATTGAGAAGGATTACGGCAAGGGGGCCATTATGCGGCTGGGCGATGCCGCTAATGATATGAATGTGGAAGTAATTCCTACTGGTATTTTGCCATTGGATATAGCCCTGGGAGTAGGTGGTATACCTCGGGGACGTATTATTGAGATATTTGGTCCGGAGTCTTCCGGTAAAACTACCGTTACTCTTCATATGATAGCCGAGGCACAGAAGAATGGCGGAATTGCGGCCTTTATTGATGCAGAGCATGCTTTGGATCCGGTTTATGCCAAGAAGCTGGGAGTAGATATTGATAATCTCCTGATTTCCCAGCCGGATACCGGCGAGCAGGCCTTGGAAATTGCAGAGGCTCTGGTACGCAGTGGTGCTATTGATATTATTGTTGTGGACTCGGTAGCTGCCCTGGTGCCAAAGGCTGAAATCGAAGGCGATATGGGTGATGCCCATGTGGGCCTCTTGGCTCGTCTCATGAGCCAGGCCATGCGTAAGCTTACGGGTGTTATCAGCAAGTCCCGTACCACCGCTATTTTCATTAACCAGATTCGTGAAAAGGTGGGGGTAATGTATGGTAATCCGGAAACCACCACTGGTGGTCGGGCCCTGAAGTTCTATGCTTCGGTTCGCCTTGATGTACGTAAATATGACCAAATTAAGCAGGGAACCAATATTCTGGGTAACCGTACCCGGGTTAAGGTAGTTAAGAATAAGGTGGCTCCACCGTTTAAGACTGCTGAATTTGACATTATGTATGGTGAAGGCGTGTCCAGAGAGGGCAGTCTCATTGATATTGCTGCTGATTTGGAAATCATGCAAAAGAGCGGTTCCTGGTACTCTTATAATGGAGCCCGTTTAGGTCAGGGCAAGGACACCGTTAAAGAGATATTCCGCAATCAGCCGGAGCTCTTTGCAGAGATTGAAGGCAAGGTTCACGAAATGATTAAGGACGATGCGGTTATGCAGAAGCTGACTTCACCAAACAAGAAGACCAAGGCTGGCGGCGATGAATAAGAAACAGCTTCCCAAGCCATCAGCCAAGGCTAAGGCCGTGGAGCTGCTGTCCCGCAGTGACCAAAGTGTACGTCGCCTGTCAGATAAATTGGCTCGGCGCCAATACAGTCAGGAAGAAATACAGGAAACAGTGGATTGGCTGAAGGAAAAGCATTATATTGACGACGCGGCAGGCTGCAAACGGCGTTTTGAGTATTTGCTGGAATCCTCCAGCTACAGCGTAAAACAGATTTGTGCCAAGCTGATGCAGCAGGGGTATCCCAGTGATTTGGTGCACTCCTGCGTGCCGGAGGATATTTACGAGGTGGAAATTGACAAGGCCACCAAGGTTTTACGCCGCAAGTATAAAAATTCGGTGCCTTTTCAGAAGATGATGCAATATCTCTACAGCAAGGGCTTTTGCTACGATGCAGCCCGGGATGCTGCGGAGGAGTGCAAATCAGAGGAAGAAGAAGGTTATTAATCAGTTAGCAAAGCAGGGTATGGAAATTTTCCATACCCTGTTTTACCCCACGCTAACGGGTGCTAAGGCTCCTTCCTCTAAGGTGGGAGTCAAGCACCCGTAAGCTTTGGATTTATTCTACTAAGTTCAGTGGGAATACAGAGCTCCCACTGAACAAGTCTCATTTTACTTACGGCATTGCCTTATGTTATACTATTTGCGGAAGATTTGTATTGTAAACATTATTTGAAGGAGGAAACTACTCTTGGCAAATGAAATGATCTTGGTATTGGATTTTGGTGGTCAGTACAACCAGCTGATTGCCCGTCGGGTTCGGG
>CACZYN010000072.1 GCA_902785445.1 uncultured Anaerovibrio sp. | reverse complement strand
GCGATGAACTGGATGTAATTATCACGAAACATGATAGTACAACTGCATCGTCCACCAAGGAAGCAGTCTCTGCACCTCCGGCAACAGATAACAACGGCATGCCGATTTCTCCTACGGAAGCTTCTTTTACCAATCCGCCAATGACGGAAGCCGCCTTGAAGGATCAGGTAAAACTGGCGGATAAAATCAACAGCATACCAGGGCTCAGTGCCGCTCTTAGCAGCAGTAAAAACAGCACTAAAAGCCCCTTCCTGGATAAATAATTGTTGATGTTGGAGTAATTTTATTATATAATATGTAATCGAGCGCGGGCGTAGTTCATTGGTAGAATGGAAGCTTCCCAAGCTTTAGAGGGGGGTTCGATTCCCCTCGCCCGCTCCAAAATGTATTCCAAGACGAGTAAAATGATCATTCATTTTTACTCGTCTTTTATGTTTAATCGCCAAAACAACGATATATATTTTAGAGTACGTTTAATATGCCTATAAGAAAGTTGGTGAATATATGTCAATCCGTACCACCGAGAAATTAAGTACCCACTCGTCCATAACTGAGTCAGGCAATGGTATCGTCAGTGTGGATTCTGCTGCCACTGCCAATGCCTTCAAGGAGATTCTGGCTGATAAAATTGACTCCATAAAGGACGATACGAAACGAATGCAGGAACTGCGCCAAGAAATCCAATCCCTGAAAGACGATCGGCAAATCACTGATATTATTCGCCGTATAATGCCGGACGGCAGTGTTATGATTACAGAATACAAGGATGGCGAAATCGTAAGCCGTTATCGTAAAAAGCCCCATATGATTGCCGTACCAGATGAAAATGCACCGGTAAAATTGGGGACAGATGGTACACCTCTTCTTGCCCAGCAGACTATGGTTATGCGGCCAAGTCGTAGTATTGCCAGCGAATTATTTTATTGAATATGACTTTAAAAAGCTCCCTCATAGAGGGAGCTTTTTAGGTCTTTTGTAGGATAAAACATTTCATATATCTGAAAACTTAATAATATTTTAAAAATTTATTGAATTTTAGCATAAACTACTTTATAATTTTAGTTAGTTAATTAAATATTTTATATTCTTTTAACTATTTTGGAGGGGAACAATATGGTTAAAAAAGACATTATTAATGAATTAACGGAGATCAGGGGGGATAATATAGGACTAAGGGCGTATATCAATGTTTCTTTTGCTGTACTTCAGGAAAAGAAAGTATTTCTAAGCACAATCAAAAAAGATTGTATCATAGAAAAATGTTACGATAGTTTAAGTGGTTATGACTACACCTTGGTAGGAAAAACCACCAGCACTTTGGAATTATATAATTATTTCCAAAAATTAAAAAAGATGTTGCCGAGTATGTCTTACAAAATATACGTAATGGGAGAAGATCAGCTCCTTAAATAAAAGAGGGCTGTCCGTATAACAGATTATACGGACAGCCCTCTTTCATATAGCCCTTTTACTTTTTAAATTCTTTCACAAGCTTATAACCCCTCAATGAGGATACGTCACTTAAAGCAGCCAAATCTTCATCTGTAATTTCTCTTATCGCAATAACTGTATTTTCCAAAGCTTCACCCTTTAATAAAGCAAACTCACTGGCTGCCAATTTTTCAGCCTCTTCAGCCGAGCCACAAATATCGATAATATCCAAACCACTGTCATTTTCATTTATTACGGCAAATTTTACCATGAACCCCGACCTCCAATTCTACATTTTACGTGATATAGGTGAACTTTTCCATTTACTCACCTGATTTCTGGTATTGGTAAAATTCAATTTTACTATAGAAAAACCCTTCATAATAATTAAGAAAAAATAACATATTCTTACCGCCTTCCATTGACTTTTACCCCCTATACTGTTATATTAACTATATATTTTTTAATATACAAAATATAACAAATCATTATAGCAAAATTTGTTTAATAAATTTAATCAATTTTGACAATAATTTGTTATAATTAAATGTGTGTGGCAATAGACTGAAAATGGTTTCAGTCATTATTTGCTAAATATAAGCAGTTGGAGGGAGAAAAATGAGTTCCGAGATTTCCATAAAAATGCCCCGGTGCAAGGGTTGTGGGATTTGTGTGGCCTTCTGCCCTAAAGGGGTATTGGCCGTGGACGAGCTGGGCAAAGTCAAGGTTGTAAAGGCCGATGACTGTATAGCCTGTGGTCAATGTGAACTTCGGTGTCCAGATTATGCAATTTTTGTAGATAAGAAGGTGGAAGCATGAACAAAGCAAAATTAATGCAGGGAAATGAAGCCTGTGTGGAAGGTGCTCTGGCTGCCGGAGTACGCTTCTTTGGTGGTTATCCAATCACCCCTTCCACCGAAATAGCCGAAGGAATGGCCCAAAAGCTTCCTGCTATCGGTGGAACCTTTATTCAAATGGAAGACGAAATTGCCAGCATGGGTGTTGTATTGGGAGCTTCTCTGGCAGGCAAAAAAGCCCTCACCGCTTCTTCCGGCCCTGGTATTTCCCTGAAGCAGGAGCTTATCGGCTACGCTGTTGCTGCAGAAATTCCTGTTGTTATTGTAAATGTACAGCGTGTGGGTCCATCCACTGGTCAGCCAACCGCCCCTTCTCAAGGCGATGTTATGCAGGCCCGTTGGGGTACCCACGGTGATCATCCAATGATTGCCCTTTCTCCATGGAGTGTCCGGGAAGCCTTTGATACAGCTGTTATGGCCGTAAATTACTCCGAGCGCTTCCGCACCCCTGTTATATTGCTTATGGATGAGATAGTTGGTCATCTCCGGGAAAAGGTGGAACTGCCGGAGACTGATACCCTAGATATTTTCCCTCGTCGCAAGCCAGCTTGCAGCCGGGCAGAGGGCTACGAACCATATACTCCAGATGAGGATTTAGTACCAAATCCAGCTGACTTCGGTACCGGATATCATATTCACGTAACCGGTCTTATTCATGATGAAACTGGCTTCCCTGTAGGTAGTCCAAAAATTACCAAAGAGGCCATATCCCGCCTCCATGATAAAATCGAAGTGGCCCGGGATGAAATCACCCATGTAGAGGAATATTTCATGGATGATGCCGAATATGCGGTAGTTTCCTTCGGTGGAAGTGCCCGTACTGCCTATGAAGCAGTTATAAATGCCCGTAACAAAGGTATAAAAATTGGTTTGGTGCGTCTTATTACCATTTGGCCGTTTGCTGACAAGGCTATTGATGAATTGGCCCAAAAAGTAAAGGGTATTCTGGTAGCTGAGCTTAATTATGGTCAGCTGGTAGGGGAAGTTGAACGTGTTGTAGCTGGTCGCTGTGATGTACAGTTGTGCGGCAAATACGACATGACTATCTTTGAACCAGAGGAAATTGAAGCGGGTATTGACAAACTCATCGCAGGAGGTAAGGCATAATGGAAAGAAGTTATGAAAAGTATTTTCGCCAAAATCGTCTGCCACACCTCTGGTGTCCAGGCTGCGGCAACGGCATTGCCATGAAGGCCATTGTCCAGGCCATAGAAAAAAAGGGACTAAATCAGGACAATACAGTTATTGTATCCGGTATTGGGTGCTCTTCTCGAGCCTCTGGATATATGGATTTTGATACACTACATACAGCTCATGGTCGGGCTATTCCTTTTGCCACCGGCATCAAGCTGGCCAATCCTGAGCTCAATGTTATTGTCATAACCGGTGACGGTGACTGTACCGCTATCGGTGGTAATCATTTCATTCACGGTTGCCGCCGTAATGTGGACCTCACCGTAGTATTATTCAATAACAGCATTTACGGTATGACAGGTGGCCAGGCTTCTCCTATGACACCAACCCACAAAAAAGCCACCACTGCCCCATACGGAGCCGTTGACCGTAATTTTGACGCCTGCAAGCTGGCCCAGGCCGCTGGTGCTACTTATGTAGCCCGTTCCACGGCGTTCCATGTTCAGCATCTCACCGATATGATTGCCGGTGGTTTTGATAACAAAGGCTTTTCCTTTATAGAGGCCATTGTTCAATGTCCTACTTCCTTTGGACGGAAAAACAAGATGGCTGACCCTGCCAAGATGATGATGTGGATGCGGGATAACGCCGTTATGCAGGCTGCCTGGGATAAATTACCAGCTGACAAGAAAACACCGGAAAAATTCCCGATTGGACTTTTCTACAACGAGGCAGAAACAGATTATGCTTCCGCCTACGATGAGGTTATTCAAATTGCGGGAGGTGCCAAATAATTATGAAACAGCTTAGATTATCCGGTTCAGGCGGACAAGGGGTAATAACCGCTGCAATTATTTTTGCCGAAGCAGCCGTTGCCGAAGGCATGGAGGCAGTTCAGTCCCAGTCCTATGGTCCAGAAGCCCGGGGCGGTGCTTCCAAGTCCGAGGTTATAATTAATGATAAGCCTATCTATCATCCTCATGTATCAATTCCCGATGTAGTTCTGGCCATGACTCAGAAGGCTGCGGATAAATATTATGGTGATTTAAACAAGGACGGTATTCTTATTCTGGATACGGATTTAGTTCCGGAGCCACCTGAATTTCCTAATACCATCCGTATTCCAATAACCCGATTGGCCGTAGAAGAAATCGGCAAATCCCTCTTCGCCAACATTGTGGCCTTGGGAGCTTTGGTAAAGGTTACAGGCATCGTAAGTATGGATGCGGTAAAGAAAGCCGTTTCCCATCGGGTACCACCTCACACCATTGACCAAAACATGAAGGCATTACAGGTAGGCTGGGATGCCGTAGAAAATAACTAAAAAACAAAAAATATCTCATCGCTAAGCGATGAGATATTTTTTTTGGTAATTATTATAACGCAATCGTCCAAATTTTGCCGAGTTACAGTCTGAACTGAGAAATCAGCTTCTGCAAATCCTGAGCCAATTCTGCCAGGTTCTGGGATGCTGCTGTTACATCATTCTGGGCTGACTGCTGTCCCTTAACCGATTCGGACATGCTCTCAGTTTCCTGATTATTCCGCTGGGCAATATCCTTCAGGTTCTCTGAGGACCGGAGTACCTCCGCATTACCATTAGCAATCTCCTTCATATGACGGGAAACTCCCACCATACCATCGGATACCTGCTGAATGTGATTTACCAATTCACCAAACAAGGCGCTGGTCTTATCAATGGCTTCAGATCCCTTAACAACTTCCTCACGGCTGCTGCTCATACCTGCTACTGCCTTATCGGTGAAGGTTGCGGAAGTATTAATCAGATTTGCAACATTTTCAGCGGCCTCCTGGGACTGTTCAGCCAGCTTACGAACTTCCTCAGCTACTACTGCAAAGCCACGCCCCTGCTCACCAGCCCGAGCTGCCTCAATAGCTGCATTGAGGGCCAGGAGGTTGGTCTGACCAGCAATACCGGAAATGGTATCAACAATCTGGCGGATTTCCTGGGAATGCTCACCCAGTTTTTCGATGGCTTCCTGAGCATCCAGTATCCGCTGCCGGATGATGTGCATCTGCTCAGTTGCCTGATCCATGGATGCCTTATTATCCCGCATGGCCTTGATACTCTGATCAGTTGCCTGCTGAGTATCCTCTACCACCTGATTGATATTATTAATAGACTGTCCGATATCGTGCATCATATTTACGGAATTAATAACTGCTTCTTCCTGTTGCTTGGAGCCGCCAGATACTTCATTTACTGAAGAAACAATGTTTTCCAGACTGCGTACCGACTGATCCGATGTGGCAAACAATTCCTCACTGGCTGCCGATACCTGCTGGGCCATATTGTTTACCTCAGCGATAATCTTCCGGATAGAATCTGCCATATGCTCCATGCTGTTGGCCAGGTCGCCCAATTCATCCTCAGTATCCAAGGACAAATCTACATTGAGATTACCATCAGCCATTTTCTGTGCTTCACCCATCAAATGCTGGATTGGGGCATCCACCCGCTTGTTGAAGATAAACAGTATGGCGGCACACAGTATTACAATTACAATAAGGGAGATAATTACACTAAGGAGCATCGCCTGGGTAATTGCCCCACTGTAATCGGATTTAGGAGCCACGGCCACCAGCTTCATACCCGAAGTGCCAATTGGTGCCACAGAAACATAAGAATCCTCACCAAAGGCATCACTTTCAAAGTTCTTTACTGCACTGTCCGGATTGACACTCATGATTTCCTTGCCAGCTGCTGCCATTTCCTGCACGGAACTTTCCTGAATTTTATCCTTCATATTCAGGTCATTATCCTTATAGGCTACCATCAGGCCAGACTGAGTTACGATAAAGGCAAAGCCATTATCTCCAATCTTGATTTGCCGGACATACTCCTCCAATTCATCCAGGCCAATATCCACCGTCAAAACGCCCACGGTCTTGCCATCATGCTTTATTGGGTAGGAGCTGGTCATCATGGAAGTCTTGGTCACCGGGTCATAGGCCGGCTCATCCCAAAATACCTTGTCAGCACCCTTTATGCTTTCCGCATACCAGGTAAACTGCGGATAATTATATTCCTCGTTACTGTAATCCATGGTAAGCTCTAGCTTGTTGCCATCCTTGAAAATGTATGGACCAAACCACTTATCATCTCCTGGATAGGCATTTGGTGCAAACCACAGACCGCTACCGCAGATAACTGGGTCAGCAGCAATAAAATTCCGCATATAGGCGTAAAGCAGATCAATCTGATAGTCTGGCATGGAGGCAATCAACCTTCCCAAGGACTCCGTGCGCCCAGCCACACTAGTCATGCGCTTTTCCACCACATCAGCGTCAAAAGCCGCCTTTTCCTGTAAAGTATTCGTTACGCCAGTCTCCATACTGGTAGCCACATTCCGCGTGTTAAAGAATGTGAGAATACCCAGTAAAACCACCGACAAAACCACGATACTTACCAAAAATGTTGTCTTCAAACTTTTTCTCATAGAGTTCAGCTCCTTTTCTATACCACCCTATGCCAATCTTGCACATATTGGTAAAATTATGTTAATTAATCCTGTGGCTTTAATGTACCATTTTGATACGCCGTCAGGAGATTATACAAATCAGTAATTTCTTCCTGAATAATCTTGCCCTCATCAGTCTCTCCAACGCTGGTATTCTTAGACTGCAATTCCACCGTCTCGGATACGGATTCAATATCCTTGTTGTTTTTCAAGGCCTCCTTTACATCAGCTACTGTCTGATGCTCCAATAGTCTAAGTCCACGGGAGTTAGAAATCAGAGTATAACCGGAGATACCGGTCTTCTTATGATAAGCCCTACAGAAGCCACCATCGATGACAATAGCCTTACCGTTGGCCTTAACCGGAGTTTCTCCCTTCTTTACCTTAACTGGAACATGACCATTTACAATATGCCCCTCCTCTGGATCAAGGCCAAATTCTTCCAATATATGTTCACAAACCTCTTCCCGGTTTATCAGCTTATAATACGGATCCGCAGGCTCCTTCCAGGTACTTTCATCCTCCAGGAACATTCTCTCAAAGGTCCTGAATTCCCGGCCGGAAATTGGTGAAAGACGTCCGCTCCAGAGGAACCACATGAAATCCAATGCCCGCTGATCCTTACCGGATTGAGCTTTCCTGGCCAACTGATCTACAAAATCCAGATAAGCTCTGCCTTTATAGGTCTTGCCATCAAAGGTAATCTCCGCAAATGAACCATCCTCATTCAAAGGCACACAACCATGGAACAACAGATTACCATTAAAGCAGGTATATACGCTGCCATGTTTATAAAGGAAGTCCACATGCCGGCGCAAATTTTCACTTTCCGTGAAAAATGACTTCAAATCCGCCATAATGCTCTTTTCTTCATCGGTAAGTTCATATGGGTGCTTAGGATCAATAGTAGGGAAATACGCGCTGGTCAGTTCATACCGCTTCCTGTTCAAGCGGAAGCAGGAGGCATTGTAATCAATATGCTCCAACAACAAGCGGTTGTCCATCTGAAAATCCGGATTTCGCTTGATAAGCTGTCCCTCCAGCTTGAACATAATAATGGACATAGCCTTTTCCGAAGCCTTTAACGGGCTTTCATCCGGATAAATGCGATGTGCAAATAGGGACAATGGCCGTAAACTTATGGCATAGCCTTTCTCCAACACTGCCGTATTATTGTACCGCAGACTGTTGCGAACAACTCCGGCAATACAAGCATCACTGCCGCAAGCCGCCCCCATCCACATTACATCGTGGTTTCCCCATTGTATATCAATGGATGGATAATTCATCACCATATCCAAAATAGCATCCGGCCGATTCCCACGGTCAAAGAAATCGCCTACTATATGCATGTGGTCTACGGCTAACCGCTTTATCAGCTGAGTCAGGGCAATGATGAAGTCTGATGCGCCATCCACCTGAACAATCATGTTCAAAAGCCGCTTATGATAAATAAACTGAGCATGATCCGCTTCCGGATGGGTATTTAAAAGTTCCACGATAACCGTGCGATAGCTTTTAGGAATAAAACTCCGCACCTTGGCCAGTGGATACTTA
>CACZYN010000071.1 GCA_902785445.1 uncultured Anaerovibrio sp. | reverse complement strand
AAAGAAGCTCATGGAAAAGGAAAAGTTGCCGGAGCGATAATTATTATTTCATATAACTATATACAAAGTAATATGAAATGTGATAAAGTAATACTGTAAATTTTGATCGTATTACTTGTAAAGGGTGTGAAATAAATGTTTTTAGAAGAGCGGCAGGAAAGCATAATGAATATGCTGAACGCTGATGGCAAAGTGCGTGTAAAGGATTTAAGTGCCAAGTTCAAGGTTACGGATGACTGTATCCGTAAGGATTTGGGCGCTCTGGAGAAACAGGGTCGTTTAAAGAGAACCTATGGTGGTGCAGTGGTTATTCGGGAAAATATTCACGCCATGGAAATCAGTAAGCACAAGAGCTCCGATGTGGATGCCAAGCGTCGGATCGCTCATGCGGCTGTAAAGCTTATTCATGAGCGGGATATGGTATTTTTGGATATTTCCACCAGCAATCTGGCCATTGCTGAGCTGTTGGCCAAGGATCAGCGGGAGCTGACTATCGTTACCAATATGATTGATATATTGGCCATATTGGCCCGTCATCCGAAGATTCATCTGGTATTTGCCGGAGGAAAGATAAATAAAAGTCGGGATGGTTTCTGGGGCGGCATGACCATGGATTTTATTTCCCGTTTGAAGCCGGATATTGCCTTTGTTGGTGCTGTAGGTGTTGATGTATTGGAAAATAGTGTTTCCACTTACGATATTGAGGACGGTATTAACAAAGCTAAAATCATTCGGGTGAGCAAACGGGCCTATGTGGTAGCTGAAGCTAAGAAATTGAGCACCGATGGCAACTACAATTATGCCACATTGGATACCCTGTCCGGTCTGATTACGGATTCGTTGCCAAGTGAAAAGGTTCGCAAGGCTGCGGCAGATTATGGCGTGGAAATAATTGTTCCTTAATTTGGGAGGATTATGACAACTAGTATGTTTAAAGGTGTTAACTGGAATTATTTTTATAATTTGGCAGTTAGAGGGCTGAAGGTATTTTTGTTTTATCTGTCAGTCCTTTCTCTTTGTCGGATTGCTTTCATCAATATATTGCAGGAATATATGGGACCAGCTGTGACTGGCAGCGATATTTGGCTGGCCATTTTCAGTGGGGCAAGACTAAGTGTACAGACTGCAGGAATAATCACCTTGTTGGTGGGCATTCCCGCCATTCTGGTGGGCATGTTCCATGCCAAGGCTGGTAAGGTGGTTTTGCAGGGGCTTAATGCTGTGGCCCTGACGATTACCACCATCTTGTTTTTTGCCAGTATTCCTTATTATCATCAATTTCATTCCCGTTTTCATCAGATATTATTTAATGCAGTAAATGACGATATGTATGCCCTCCTTATATCCCTGGTGCAGGAATTTAACCTGCCCCTTAGATTATTGGGGGCGTTGTTGGTGGCTGCTGGTTTGTGGTGGCTGCTCAACAGGTTAATAGATTGTCAGATTGCTGAAAAGCTTCATTTGACAGGCTTTTGGACTAATAGGGGCAAGGCTGGTATCTGGACTGAGCGTGTACTGGTGGTGGCCGGATTTTATCTGGTGGCCCGCCTGGTATTCTTTGGGGGCAGTCTTAGCTGGGAAAATTCCGTTAATTGGGAAAATGCCGGTATCACCAAGGATCAGTTTCTCAATGAAGCTATTTTAGATGATTATCAGGCTATTTATCGGGGCTATCGCATGAACGGGCGCTTATTGTCCAGTGAGGGATTGGATTTTACCACCGATCAGATACGGGAGTTAGCGGCCCACATGGCCAGGCGACCGGCGGACAGTGATGATTTGACAGTATATCTTACTCGCACAGCCCAAGGGCCTCAGCTGGAACGGCCAAAGCATATCTTCATTATTTTGTCGGAAAGCTATGCCAACTGGCCTCTGTTGGATAAATATGCCAATCTCCATGTGGCTGACAGCGTGAAAAAAATAATCAGTGAAGAGGATACAGCCTATTGCCGCTCCTTTTTGCCCAACGGGGGCAGTACTGTTTCGGCAGTTACCGGTGTAGTGACAGGACTGGCAGATTCCAATTTATATCTTACCACCATGCCGGAGTCCTTTGCCGCACCTTATCCAACGGCTTTGGCACCCCAGATGGAGGCTTTGGGGTATGAAACCAATTTTTGGTACGCTGGGCCAGCCACCTGGGAGCGTATTGAACCCTTTACCTTAGCCCAGGGCTTTGATCATTTTTATGGTCGGGGAAACATGCCTGATGATGCTACTGGCAGTGTTTGGGGCTGCGATGATGAGTATTTGTATGAAGCAGTGTTAAAGGGCGTATCTCCGGACAAGGACAGCGTGAATATTATTCTCAATGTGTCCAACCATTCTCCTTTTAATGTGGACATGGAGTCCAAGGGCTTCGATCCTCAGAAGGTGGTAGGCGGTTTACCGGAAGAGGAACAGGATAATTCTGAGCTTATCAACCAATTAGGACATTTTTGGTATGCCGATCGGGAAATTGGTAAGTTTGTGAGCCAAGTAAAGGAAAAATATCCGGACAGCTTAGTGGTTATCGTAGGAGACCATGCGGAACGATATAATATTGATAAAACACCGTCCATTTATGAACGATATGGAATTCCCCTTGTCATTACTGGCAAGGGTATAAAAAAGGATATGATTATTTCTAAAGGGGCCGGAAGCCATATTGATATTGGACCAACCCTGATTGAAATGATTGCGCCAAAAGGATTTCAGTACCTGTCTATAGGTAGCAGTTTGAGCCGGCAGAATTATATGGGAGTCAATTATGCTGTATGGTTTACCCATGATTATTATGGGGAAGCTGACATAATGCCGTTGGTACCTATGGCAATTGATGAACCGCCAGGACCAGCTATTGATACCCTGGAGCTGCAGATTTATATTGATACGGTTAGGGCCCTGTCCTGGTGGGTACCTAAATACGGCTTGATTCTTGATCCCAAGCTATTGGAGGGAAATAAATGAGTGGGCTTACGGATTGTACCCTTTGCCCCCGGATGTGTCACGTTAATCGCCGGGAAAAGCGGGGATTTTGTGGCGTCGGTCAGTTAGCCAAGGTAGCTTTGGTAAGCCTGCATAAGTGGGAAGAACCAGTTATTGCCGGAGAAAATGGTGCCGGAACAGTGTTCTTTTCCGGCTGCAATTTGCGTTGCATGTTTTGCCAAAATCATGAAATTAGTCATGGAGCTACAGGGATTGAAATAACAGATGAGCGGCTGGGAGAAATTTTTTACGAGCAGCAGCTTAGAGGGGCAGCAACCTTGGATTTGGTCACCCCGACCCATTTCATTCCCCAAATAATTAATGGAATAATTTTGGCACAAAAAAAGGGTTTTTGCCTGCCGGTGGTGTATAATTCAAGTGGATACGAAAATATCGCCTCGTTGGATTTGTTAAAAGAATATATTGATGTATTTTTGCCGGACTTGAAGTATTATTCTCCGGATTTGTCCAGGGAATATTCTAAAGCTCCGGACTATTTTTCAGTCGCTTCAGCGGCAATTAAAAGAATGGTGGAAAACACGGGATCAATAGTTGTGGATGAGGGAATTCTTAAGCGGGGAGTCTTGGTTCGTCACATGGTTTTGCCAGGCGGCCGGAAAGATAGTATGCAGCTGCTTAAGTGGTTATGGAGTGAATTTGGGGATAACATTATGGTAAGCCTTATGCGCCAGTACACTCCCACCTATAAGGCTCTTGCTCATCCTAAACTAAAACGGAAGCTGACTACTTTCGAGTATGAATCGGTAGTAGACTATGCTTTGGAGTTGGGCTTTACCCGATGTTTTATCCAGGAGCCTCAATCAGTTGGTATGGAATTTGTACCACGTTGGACGGGAGAGGGTGTGGAAAAGTTTCAATAGCTGGGTTATAATTAATTAAAGTGTTGATTGGCGAGGTAAGAGTCATAATATAAATAGTTCACTAGGGAGAGGTGTTTTATATGGCGGAAATGGATAGCGTTAAGTTTAGCGATATTGTTAATCTGAATGAATTGCAAAAATTTCAGGATAGTATGGCGGCAGCTACCGGTGTGGCATTGGTGGCAGTAGATGATAGGGGACATCAGATTACCCGTCCATCAGGAAGTGGAGATGTTAAAAGTCTTCGGGATTCCAGTACAGGGGGTATTATATCAGTAAATGAAAGTGGTGGCAGACTGGAAATCAGCGTGCCTGTTACCTTCTCCAACCGTCATATTGGAGCTGTTTTAGGGGTGGCAACTGGCGATAAAGCAGCTGCTAAATCTTGTGCAGAGGCCATACTTTCGTATATCAATGCGGTTATTGGCAGTGCTAATTATCAGATTCAATTTGAGTCAGTGGCTGGTTCCATTAATGAAACCGTGCTGCATATCTCCTCTACCATGGAGGAATTGGCTACTTCCGCCCATGATGTGGACGAAAACCAGAAGGAACTCAACGTGGAAATTCGCAATGTAAATGATATATCCAGTAAAATTAATGAATTTACTGGTCTTATTCGGGACATCGCCAAGCAGACACGCCTTTTGGGCTTGAATGCCTCCATTGAGGCGGCTCGGGCTGGTACAGCAGGGGCAGGTTTTGCCGTTGTATCCGAGGAAATCGGTAAATTGGCTGATAGCTCCCGGGAGACTGTAGATAAAATTCAGGAGTTTACGGATCGTATTGGTGAATCAGTAAATGAAACTGTTGCCAAGGGTGAAGCTACTTCCAAGATTGTGGAGCAGCAGTCTTCCTCTATTGCCGGTGTAGCCGATGAGTTAGGGGACTTGTCCTTGACGGCGGCTAAGCTGGTTGAGATGGTTGGGGCCAATAAGAATTAATAAAAGCATTTTAAAAGCTGTAGTTGAGTAATCAACTACAGCTTTTTGGTTACTTAATGATATGTTTGCCGGCCACGAAGGCTTTTTTCCAATATTCGTTACTGAGTTCATCAATGCGAATGCCTTTACTGGAGGAGGCATGGATAAATTTTCCATTCCCTAAATAAATGCCGCAATGAGTTACTGTGGCGCCGGAATCTGTATGGAAAAAAACCAGATCGCCAGCCTCTAAGGCCTTGACGGTGGATTTTTTTCCTAAAGTATACTGCACATCTGCAGTGCGGGGGATTTTTAAACCATTCTGGGCAAATACATATTGGACATAGCCGGAGCAGTCAAAGCCCTTGGGAGTGGTTCCCCCCGATACATAAGGTACTCCGATGTGCTTTTTGGCAGTTTTGATAATACCTGGAACCTTGCTGCGTGGCAAAAACGGCTGACTTTCCGGTACCTTGGTCACCTTTGGTGTCACTGGATCAACGGTCGGTGTTGCCGGCTTGGCACTTGGTTTACCAGGCTTGGCGTTTGGCAGCTTGAGGGTCTTTTTCAGGGCCTTTATGGCAGCCATGGTTTTATCGTCTACGACCCCACTGATTTTAATCTTATTGTCCCGCTGGAAAGCCAGTACAGCCCGTTTGGTACTGTTGTCAAATACCCCGTTAACTTTTTTGATATTGTAGCCCATGTCCTTCAAGGCCTGTTGTACCATGGTTACCTCAGCACCTTTGGAATTTAAGGAGAGGGTTTTGGCTGATACAGGGGTAAAATTTAAGGAAATAAAGGCCAAAAACGTCAGGGCCAGGATTAACAATTTGTTATGAAAGGAAAAATAATTTTGTTTCATAGAGCACCGCCTTTTACAGATGCATAATATGTTCCATGCCTTGGTTCATAAGCTTCACTACATGGTCATCATCCAAAGTATACCAAGCTTCTTTGCCTTCCTTGCGAAATTTCACCAGATGGGCATCCCGTAGCACCCGCAACTGATGAGATATGGCCGATTGCTCCATATTTAGGGCCTCAGCTATATCACATACACACATTTCTTCATTGATGAGAAGAGACAATAGCTTGATTCGGCTGGGGACACCCAGGATTTTAAAGATTTCGGCCAACTTCTGACTCTTTTCGTCGTCCAGTTGATGGCACAAAGCCTGTTGAATATTCTCCGGATGAGTTACATGAACTTCGCACATGTCCTCATCTTTTATAATTTTTTTCATGGATACCTCCCATGGAATAAGCGCATTAGTGCACTATATATTCTCGTTAGGTAAAGTATAAAACAAAAAAATGAAATTTTCCAACAAATTAAAAAAAATAATCCCAGATTCTTGTGGATAACATAGGTTAAAATTAACAAAAAAACACAAGTTATCCACATACTTATCCACTTTTGCCAAAAAATGTGGATAATTTTTTAAAAAACTATTGACAAGAGGAATTTAGAACAAATGAAAAGGATATGAGTTTTTAGCTCATATCCTTAAATTTTTACTTAAAAATTAATAAATTTTGTCCACATCATAACCGCCATTATTCAGTGCTTTAATTATTTTATTAATGTGGTCGTGATTGTGGGTTTCCACAGTAATATCCAAAGCCACCTTCTTGAAGCTGTCTGTTACCTTGGACTGATTGTGATCCAGCTTAATTACATTGGCATTGGTATCCGCTAAAATTTTGGATACATTTAAGAGCTGGCCTGGCTTGTCTGGCAACTGTACCGAGAAGCAGAACACTCGGCCACGGGCAATCAGGGCCTTATCAATGAGGGCAGAAATGGTGGAGATATCAATGTTACCACCACTGATGATGGCAGCGACCTTCTTGCCTTTAAATGGCAGCTTGTTCAGGGCCGCCAGGCTGAGGACGCCAGCGCCCTCGGCAATCAGCTTGTGCTTTTCGATGAGGAACAGCAGAGCCGACATGATTTCCATTTCCGATACAGTAATAATCTGATCTAAATATTTTTTACAGAACGCATAGGTGAGATCACCTGGAGTTTTTACCGCACAGCCATCGGCAACGGTATCCACTGCAGTAAGGGAGGATACTTGCCCCCGGGCAAAGGAATTTTCCATGCAGGCTGCCCCCTCTGGTTCAACACCGATGACCTTTACCTGAGGATTTACTGCCTTGGTGGCCAAAGCTACACCGCTGGCAAATCCGCCACCGCCAATAGGAACCAGAATGGCATCCACGTCCTTTAATTCGTCAATGATTTCCAGTGCTGTAGTACCCTGTCCTAACAGTACATCCTTGTCGTTAAATGGATGAATATATACATATCCCTTTTTCTTTTGCAGCTCTAGGGATTTTTCGTAGGCATCATCAAAGGTGTCGCCGTGGAGAACTACCTCAGCCCCTAAGGCTCGGGTAGCCTCAACCTTTAAAATAGGTGTAATGGCCGGCATACAAATAACTGCGTGAGCACCCAACTGCTGGGCGGCGAAGGCCACACCCTGGGCGTGATTACCGGCAGAAGCTGTAATAACTCCCCGCTTTTTTTCTGCCTCAGAGAGCTGACTTATTTTATTATAGGCACCTCTAAGCTTAAAGGAACCGGTGATCTGCATGTTTTCCGGTTTCAGATAAACATTGTTGCCACACATATCAGAGAAAAAAGAGCTTTCAATGAGCTTGGTTTTCTTGGCTACACCATCTAATTGCTTAGCTGCATTATATACATCGGCAATTGTGGTATTGGCGAGGATTTCTTCAATTTGAGCCTGATTGGCTGCTTCGGTCTGTATTTCTTCGGCCATGTTGTTTCTCCTTGCTTGAATAATTTTCATAAGTTGGTTTCAAGTGTAACACTATAAAAAAGTGGTGTCAATAAAAAAGGGACGGCTTGGCGTCCCTTAAAGTTCATATAAAATAATTTGATTTTGTCGTAAGCTTTCCTGTACGTCAATGACCCGTTGGTTACTGCTTCCCCGGAAGCTTAGGGAGATATCCCGCTTCCATTCCTGATAGGGGCCATCCACCAAAACATCAACCTCATGCAGCAGTTCCACCTGCTCCGGAGTGCCATTTAACAGGTTTTCTATGGTATAGCCTGTATAGCACCATACATCAAGATTGTGTTCGTGCAGCTTGCGAGCTAGCTCAGCCAAAGGCTTGGGCTGACAGAATGGTTCACCGCCACTGAAGGTGGCACCGGAAAGCAGCGGATTTTGTAAAATTTTTTCCAGCAGCTTATCCGTATCCTCCAAATATCCCCCGGCAAAATCATGGGTTTGAGGATTGTGACAACCAATACAGTTATGAGGGCATCCTTGAGTAAAAATGGTAAACCGATAGCCTTCACCGTCCACAATGGAATCATTGACGGTACCAGCTAATTTAATTGAGGCCATGTTTTACCCGGTCGTGTTCTTCTGAACGTTTGGCGTTGTTCCACCGGTCGATGGTTCCTACCAGATAACCGGTAATGCGACGAATACGCTCGAATTTTGCCGGCTGAAGAACATAATCCAATGCTACAGAACCTTCCTCGGCAGGAGAGATGGTCAGGCTGCTGAGCTCCTCGTTGTTTTCTTCCTCCAGCATGTCGATGTAGCTGATAATCTCCTGTTCGCTAACATCGCTAAGCCCCTTAACTGTCACTTCAATTCCATTAACTATCATTTTTCTTACATCCCTTTCATTATAAATTTATGTATT
>CACZYN010000070.1 GCA_902785445.1 uncultured Anaerovibrio sp. | reverse complement strand
CAAAGCGAAGACTTCTTCCCTGAGCTCTCCGTTCTGATAATATACTGTTGCAATCTCCCACGCGGTAGTTGCCGCTCCATTGACCTTATCCCCAACCCAGGAAATAGCCCGCTGAAAAGGGGCTAACACGGTAATTACCGTGGTATTGGTCATAATAGGATTCAAATGCCCCCGGGCTGCCAGGAAAATCACCAAAAACAGGCTGACCACCACTGCGGTAATAATCCAAGTTGTTTTCCGGGAATTATTATCACGCCGTATCCTGTTCATATTATTTCAACTTCTTTGTAGTCATAACAACACGCTTCAATAATTCAATATTCTCCAAAGAACGACCAGTACCCTCGCCCACACAAGACAGAGCATCATCGGATACCAATACAGGCATACCAGTCTCATTGCTCAAAAGCTTGTCCAGATTATTCAACAGGGAACCGCCACCGGTCATCATAATGCCATGATCCATTACATCAGCAGCCAACTCTGGTGGAGTCTTTTCCAATGTGCTCTTTACAGCATCAATAATCTTATATACTGGCTCTCTTAAAGCATCACGGATTTCACTGGCCTTAATAGAAAGGGTCTTTGGCAAACCGCTAACCAAATCACGGCCACGAACGTCCATGGTCTTTTCGTTCTTTTCGTTAACAATAGCAGAGCCAATGCTGATTTTAATTTCCTCAGCAGTACGCTCACCAATCATCAGGTTGTAAACCCGCTTGATGTACTGGATGATGGAAGAATCCATCTCATCACCACCAATGCGGATGGAACAGCTGGTAACGATACCGCCCAAAGAAATAACTGCGATTTCAGTAGTACCACCACCAATATCAACTACCATGGAACCAGTAGCTTCCTCTACAGGAAGTCCGGCACCGATAGCTGCAGCCATAGGCTCCTCAATGAGATAAGCTTCCCGGGCACCAGCCTGCTGAGCGGCATCAATAACTGCCCGCTTCTCTACTTCAGTAACACCGGAAGGTACACCTACCACTACCCGAGGGCGCACGAAAGACTTCGTATTCATAGCCTTTCTGATGAAATACTTCAGCATAGCCTGGGTAACATCAAAATCAGCAATAACGCCATCCTTCATAGGACGAATAGCGATAATGCTGCCCGGAGTACGACCAATCATCCGCTTGGCATCGTCACCTACTGCCAATACTTCACCATTTTCACTCTTTATGGCAACAACAGATGGCTCACGGAGAACAATTCCCTTGCCCTTCACATGTACCAAAGTGTTTGCAGTACCCAAATCAATACCCATATCATGGGACAAGCCACCAAATAAACTCCACATAAATTAATTGCTCCCTTCAATATTACAAATGATAATACATTTTTTTCGTCTTTGGGACACTGCACTTTTATGTGCAGTGTCATAAAATTACACCAAAGCCGATCCAAAATAAATTGGACCACACGTTATTGTATCATACCTTCCTCTTTTAGGGAAATATATTTATTATCTCCCAGAACAATATGATCCAATACAGGTATATCCATTAGCTTACCAGCCTGCATCAGCTGACGGGTAATATTGATGTCCTCCCTGCTGGGAGAAGGATCACCACTGGGGTGATTGTGCACCAAAATCATGGCCGCTGCCGAATTTTGCACCGCTGCCTTAAAAACTTCCCTGGGATGAACCACCGAAGCCGTAAGACTGCCAATGGATATAATGGGCATGGACAAAATATGATTCTTGATATTCAACAGTATGACTGCAAAGTGCTCCCGCTGTTCAAATTTCAGCCGGGGCATTGCATAATCCGCCGCATCAGCAGGACAGCGCACAACGGTTTTTCTGGCGGTGGAATTTATCTCCAACCGCTTTCCCAGCTCCACCGCCGCCAGCAGCAAAGCTGCCTTGGCAGAGCCTATTCCCTTGAGCTCTGTCAGCTCCTCCACATTCATAGTGGCCAGAGCTGTTACCCCACTATCACGATGCTGGCTCAATATATCATGAGCCAACTGCATTGCCGACTTTTCCTTGGATCCACTTCCCAGCAAAATTGCCAGAAGCTCAGCGTTGCTGAGTATTTCCGGGCCGAAGGCTAACAGCCTCTCCCGGGGACGGTCATCTACTGGAAGATCCTTCACCATTGTCATATAAATCAATCCCCGCTTTCTGGGCAAGACCGTCAAGACAATGGAGCGGCAAACCTACGACATTGGAGTAAGAACCTCTGATTCCCTTAATAAAAGTCGCCGCCTGGCCTTGAATTCCATAGGCTCCGGCCTTATCAGCCGGCTCACCGGTAGCAACATATTTATCAATTTTATCTTGGGATAAAGTGGAAAAAACAACCTCTGTCGTCTCCCATGCCTGCCAGGACTGACCTTTCCAAACAAAAACAATACCAGTTGTAACCTGGTGTGTTTTGCCGGAAAACAGCTTCAACATTTCCTTGGCATGCTCCTCATCCCGAGGCTTACCATATATATGTCCATCAAGGCTTACTACTGTATCCGAGCCCAACACCGGATAATCGGGATGTTCTCTTGCCACAGCAGCTGCCTTATTATACGCATTTTTTACTACAAGCTCCTGGGGACTAAGCCCCCCGCCGGTGACTTCCTCAGCGTTGCTGGTAATCACCTGAAATTTACAACCAATCTGTGTAAGCAGCTCCTTCCTGCGAGGAGATGCCGATGCCAGAATAATCATTTAATACCTCTAACAATCCTTAGTAACGGCGGAACAAGATAATTGCCACAACCATACCCAAAATGCTCATGAGATTTGGATAAAATGACAACCCTACAGTCAGCTTGATAACGTAAAGATTCAGCACTGATGGGGTTATATCCAATACCGGATAGGAATGTACCAGATAAGGCATAATACTGGATAATGCATCCACTCCGCTTAAAAGGTCACCAATGATGCCACCCAATACTGCACCAATTATGACAAACACAATTAATGTACCGTAGCTTCTGCTCATTACACTCACTAATTCAACCTCCATTACACAATTCTGCACCCTACATTATAACGCAGTTGTTCAAATTTTTCTATTTCCAATAGAAAAATCTTCCAATTAGCGTTTCCCCTCGCGGGACTAACTCACTTCGATCGTGTCGCAACTCGGTGGGAGATATGCTCACCACCTGTAGAGGAGGGGGACATCTTCCACCGAGTTATACCGATGTTTATAAACTAAATGCAAGATTTTCCTGTGGTTAATTTTCTTGTCCCTTTTCCTGTTCTGCTTTGGCCTTATTCCGCTTTTCATAGATGAAAAACGCCCCTATAACGGCTACAGCCAAAAAGATATTGAATACCAAGCGATACGGGTTTTCACTGGCAGTTACCGCATCATGGCCAATCATGGCCTCAATGGCGGTGGATGGCAGCTTGCCTATAAGAGCAGCCAGCACATAATCTTTAAGGCTCATTTTGCTAAGGGCCCCCACAGCATTTAAAAGACCTGATGGAAGATATGGCACCAGTCTGGCAATAAGCATTACTTTAAAGCCCTCCTTGCCGCTGACATCATCCATTTTTTTCAAATAAGAATTCTTGGCAATGATTTCCTCTGCCGCATCCCGAAAGAAAAATCTGAGCAGTATAAAGCTTATGGTAACCCCTACGGTCTCCGCCAGCCAGGCCAGAATAATTCCCGGCACAATACCAAAAATCAGAGCATTGGCTGAAGAAAAAATAATGGCGGGTGGAAAGCCAATGGCATTAACGCACAGTACCAGCAAAAAGCTAAATACCATGGCCCAGGGGCCAAAGGAATTGATATACTCCGCCACCAGATGCATATCCCCGCTGAGACACACCTGCCAAAGTTCCTTGAAAAATGCCGGATTAAGGAAATATATTATAAAAATAAGCAGCACCAGAATCGCCGCCGCTCCTATTTTTATCATTGAACCTGATTTCTTCATATTGCTTGCCCCCAAATATATTTAGACAGAGAAAATTATACCCCAGTTGATAAAATTTTTCCATTCAATAAATTAAATATACTCCTCCCCAAACAACTAATGCCATAAAAACATTGACGAATAGCGGGGCGAGTAGTAATATTTTAATGGTCTTGTTGTATTATATAAGCTACAACAGGGATCTAAAACATTAGGAAAAGTTGGTGAGGAAAAATGGATACAGACTACCCTAGTCCGGAAGCCCCGGAAAACCCCAAACGAAATACCGAGACCGTATCCTTTTTATCCCGCCATATTATTATACGTGGGTAAAAACATATATGGTCTCTTTGTAATGAAAGGAGTACCATTATGCTCAAAATCCTTAAATCCCATGAGAATGGTCCTCTCACCGAACTCAGTCTGAAGGGCTTGGAAAATGGTGCCTGGATTAACATTGTCGATCCTACACCATACGAGCTGAAAGTTGTAGGCAATCTCACCGAAGTTGAGCCAGACTTTCTCCGTTCAGCATTGGACGATGAGGAGCGTTCCCATATTGATATTGAGGACGACAGTGTCATGATTTTGACCAATGTCCCAGTTATTCGCGAAGAGGGCGGTTACGATACCCTGCCTTTGGCAATTATTGTCACCGAGGAATATATCATCACAGTTTGTTTGGAGGAAACCCCGGTATTATCTTACTTTAACGAAAAAAATGCCCGGATTTTCCGCACTTTTAAGAAGACCAGATTTTTATTCCAAATTCTTTATCGGTCGGCCACCTTCTACCTTAGCTATCTGCGACAGATAAGCAAGCAGTCGGATGAAATCGAGAGAAATCTCCGCCATTCCATGAAAAATCAGGAAATTTTAAAGCTTTTGGAGCTGCAAAAGGCCCTGACATTCTTTAATGCCTCCCTTAGATCCAATGGTGCCGTACTGGATAAGCTCATGCGCCTTCGTACCAATTCCAACATGCAGCCTATGTTGAAATATTACGAGGAAGATGAGGACCTGCTGGAGGATGTAATTATTGAAAACAAACAGGCCAAGGAAATGGTAGAGATGTACAGTAAAATCCTTGCCCGTTTGGCAGATACCTTCTCGTCAATTATTTCCAATAACCTGAATCAGGTCATGAAATTTTTGGCAGCAGTCACCATTTTATTGGCAATACCTACAGTTATTTCCAGCTTCTTCGGTATGAACGTACCAGTACCGATGGAAGGAAATGACCAGGCCTTCAGCTATATTTTTGGTATAGCTGGCGTGCTTGTGGGGGTTTGCGGCGTCCTGTTGTGGAAGCGGGACATGTTCTAACGGAGGAAAGCTCTTTATGGCTACAATGACCGAATCTGAATTAAGAGCCGGATTAATATTTGGCGACACCAACACTGCTGAGTATGTTTACATGCCAGCCAGTGAATTAGGAGTGGACCACCCCATCTGTGTTTATGAATCACAGGACCAGCGGGAGGATGTAAATATGGAGACCGCCATAAAAACCATTCGGACCCGCAGTCTTCGGCCAGTAAAGCACCCTATTCTTGGCAAAACTTCCTGTTAAGGAGAAAGGCATCACAAATGATTGCAGCTTCATCATCAGATTTCATTAAAGAATTTACCATCTATGCCGACAAGGCCAATGACGAACAGGAAACCATATTTGTCCAACGGGCTAACGACAAAAACTTGGTGGTAATGTCCATGGAATCCTATAACGGACTAATAAAACAATTATATCAACGCAAGAACAAATAAATGCACTAAAAAAGACGGTTACAGCAAGTATACTGCTTACTGTAACCGTCTTATTATTTTTCCATTATTTAACAACGGATTTCAATACGCTGAAGAGTCGATCAATATCCACTGGCTTGGTAATATGCTCATTCATACCACACTCTAAGGCCAGCTGTCGGTCCGCCGAGAAGGCATCCGCCGTCATAGCAATAATCGGAACGTCCTTCTTACTCTCATCTGACATACCTCTTATACGCTTAGTGGCCTCGTAACCATCCATTACTGGCATCTTGATATCCATGAGCACCAGATCATAATAACCACCTGGATGATTTATAATCTTATTCACAGCAATTTCTCCATCTTCGGCCAAATCCACAAAGAAACCTGCATCCTCCAAAATTGTGATAGCTATTTCCTGATTCATCTTATTGTCCTCCGCCAACAAGATGCGGCGACCAATAAAGTCAGCCTCCTTCACAATGGACGGAGCCTCAAACTTATCCGAAGGACCGTTCATGGTGCTGCTGATCAATGACTTGACATCAGAGGCGAAAACAGGCTTGGACAGGAAGCCCAATGTCCCTAAATCAACTACCTCATCCACAAAATCAGAACAATTACCGTCGGTAATCAGCACCATCGGAATTTCATCATCCACAAAGCGGCGAAGCTGTCTGATAATCTCTACGCCATTCATGTCCGACATATGCCAATCAATGAAGAAAACATCATAATCTGCTTCCTCGGAATTAGCCATCTTGGCCTTCTGTATAGCCTCATTAGCCGACAAAGTCCACTCTGTGGTAGCGCCAAATCTCTTGAGCATGGCAATAAGGCTGTTACAGGTATCCATAGAACTATTAACGATAAAGGCTCGCTTGCCTTCAATTTCAGGTAAAATATCAAATTCACCAGAAACATTACTTTCATTCTGCAATTTGAAATCCAGGCTTATCACAACTTCCGAACCCACTCCTACTTGGCTGGAAATACGAATATCGCCCTGCATCATATCAATGAGATTTTTGGTTATGGCCATAGTAAGGCCTGTACCCTGGAGCACGCTCTTACTGGTATTTTCTTCCTTTTCGAATGGGTCAAAAATATGGGCCACATATTCTTCACTCATCCCCATACCGTCGTCCTTGATAATAAAATCAAAGGAACCATAGCCATCTTTCCGGCTGGTTATCTCCTTCACCGTAACAGTAATCTTGCCACCCACATTGGTATGCTTTATGGAATTACTGATAAGGTTAAGCATAATCTGATTAAGACGAGTCTGGTCACAGAAAATCTTTTCATGAACTACATCCACCGTCTCCATAGACAGCTTTATCAACTTGGAATCCACCATACCTTGAATCATCTTCTTGATGTCATGCACCACGGTTGACAAGGTATTTGGCATTTCATCCAACTGGGCCCGGCCTTCTTCTATATTGGTAATATCCAATACATCATTAAACAGACTCAGCAAGCTCTTACTGGAGGAAGTAATCTTCCCCAAATAATCCTTTACCCGGTCATGCTCCTCCACATGGGTATTAGCCAAAGCCGCAAAACCAATAATGGCATTCATAGGTGTGCGAATATCATGGGACATATTTACAAGGAACTTCTGCTTGGCTTTATTAGCCTTTTCCGCCTTAACCAAGGCTGCCTCAACCTTGTTGCGCAGCTTAGACTCATTGTCCACCCGCTGTTTAAACTCACTGGCTTGCTGTTTCTTGCTTTCCAACAAGAATGTGTACTCCACATAAAGCCCCAAAGCTCTGCCCGCCTTGGAAACCAGCTCTTTCTCCTCACCAGACCACAGGCGCTCCGGGTTACCAAAGTCCATCATGCCCACCAGTGCTCTGATCTGTCCCCCAACATTAACAGCACAATAAATGGTTGGCACAGCAAAATCCTCACCTAAAAAGGACAGTGGCTCAACACCGATACCGCCACTGGAAACCGCCTTGGACAAAGCTCGCAAATGATCTGAACTTACAGGAAAATCTATGCCTTCAAATTCCAATCCATCAATAGACGTATTGCATTCCTCAAAAGAAAAAATTTCCTTATTAGTACCGCGCCGCAAAAGGAAAGCGAAATCACAATTTGCCAGTTCCCGTAAAGAAGATAAAATCTTCCCATTAAACGAATCGTTCTTTCCCCGATTTTCCGCCAAGGACCACAAATATTCTTTTATACAAGTATCAAGTTCAGATACCTTTTCCTGGATACTCATACTACATATTACCCCCATATAAAATTATACGCACCCTCTTTTATATTTTCCTAAAAACAAGGTGAATAGTCAAGAATATTTAGTACAATTCAGAAAGTTTCTTCCTTAGTTATTAAAGGAGCTCTTTAATGTCCACTTTCTTCATCTTGTCACGGGTGATGGCAATACGTTTGGGCATGGTACGGCTCATCACATATTCATTTTCCCCAATGGTAACAATAATTCCCGGATACTCCTTAAGGATTTCATCAATTTTGCCCACTATCTCCATTACCCTGTCTTTACAGCCATATACCCTATTTATCATGTAAATTGACTCAGGCTTTTGGGCATAATAAATTGATCCTTCCTCATCTTCTAGAAGGGCCAATAATCTCCGCAGAAAGCTCTTCGGCACAGCATTACCTATGGAACGAACATCATAAGTATCCCGTACACCATCTGAAATACTGGCAAAAGGCAATAGCTGCTTATCGCTTTTTACCTCTCTTAAATAAACATACAAGAAGATCACTCACTTTCATATAAAACGTCTTCTGATAATATTATTATCAATTCTATATTACTAAGTTTAAAATAAAATTAATATATACAAAAAATTTTAA
>CACZYN010000069.1 GCA_902785445.1 uncultured Anaerovibrio sp. | reverse complement strand
TACAATTACACTACCACTCCAGTGATTTTTCCGCCAAATGTTTTTCCACTGCTTTTTTAATAGCTTCCTCGTGACCTGCCACAGCGGCAAAGGGGGAAAACTGCGCTGCCCGTTTTTCCATAGGCATAGGATAATGCTTTTGCGAAACAGGACGGGGCAAATCTATTATATCCGCATATTTACTAGTATCGTCCTTCACGCCTTATGTCCTCCTATCTGCTGATTTCTTTCCCGGGTCATTGCCCCCTCTTGGAGATTGGCCCCTTTTAAAATAGCATTCTTGCCAAATTTTTGCTTAATATCCAACAGAGCATGCTGCAAAGATTTTTCCTTGTTTTCATCTGCTGCGTCTACCGCCTTTTGCCGAGCAATCTCCTCATAATCCACAAACAGCTCCAGCTGCTCTGGCCGATTCTTTTCCGCAGTCAATTGGCTTTCACTGATTACATGATTAGCGGTAATATTCACCCGTCGAATAAGCAAATCCGGGTCAGTTATCCGGTCAAAAAGCTCCAACACCGCATCCAATATCAGCTTGGTTGATGACGTATGCTTCCCAAGATTTATGGAACCATTGGCCGGACCAGGTACCAGACGACCATAGTGATCTGCGTGCACCGTTCCCTTATATTGCTTTTGGGTAACATTGGAAATATCATAACCCACATATAAAACTATCTGATCCGTTACCAAGCCCTTTTGCACCAGATCAAGGACCAGCAAATCCGCCATTTCCCAGACAATGAGCCGCCCCTTTTCGTGGGTATAAGCACTCTGGAGAACCTGTCCACTGCTTAAGCTGTTTGATGACGGTTGGTACTTTTTTATATCCTTCATGGTACATGGCTCATAGCCCCAGGCATGGTCAATCAAAAGCTCCGCATTGACTCCAAATAGTTTATACAACAAATCCTCGTTGTAATATTCGTTAGATTTCCCCAAGGAACAACGGGCAATATCCCCCATCGTGTTAAGACCATGTTCCCTTAATTTCTTGGCATAGCCCTTCCCCACCCGCCAGAAATCCGTTATCGGGGTGTGAGACCACAACTGCTCCCGATAAGTCTTTTCATTTAACTCGGCTACGCGTGCTCCATTGTAATCCGCCGGCATTTTCTTGGCCATTATATCCATGGCTATTTTTGCCAAATATAAATTAGTGCCAATACCTGCCGTTGCCGTAATGCCAGTATATTCATAAACATCGTTAATAATTTTTTTGGCCAATTCTCCAGGGGATATATTATATAGCTGCAAATAGGGGGTAACATCCATGAAAACTTCATCAATACTATAACTATGAATATCCTCTGGTGAAATATATTTCAGATACACCTCATATATTTTCGCACTAAATTGCACGTATAAGGCCATACGGGGTCTAGCAATTATAAAATCTAATTCAAGGGATGGATCCGACGACAATTCCGTAATATCACATGACTTACCAGAAAAGGTATGGTTAGGAGCTTTAGCCCGACGCTTTAGATTAATTTCCTTTACCTTTTGCTCCACCTCAAAAAGCCTGGCCCGGCCAGGTATTCCAAGTTTTTTTAACGCTGGTGAAGCTGCCAGACAAATGGTCTTGGCCGACCGGCTGACATCCGCTACAACCAAATTAGTAGTTAACGGATCCAGTTCACGCTTTACACACTCCACCGATGCGTAAAACGACTTCAAGTCTATGGCTATATACGATTGCTCCGCCATTGTCCCGTCCCCCTAACTATCCTTAATTTGAATAATACCCAAAACCGAACATATAGTCAATAAAAACGGCTCCCGAAACATCGGGAGCCGCCTAGTGTATCACATTATAATATTTTTTTAAAATTACTTGTTTACAGCTTCCTTCAAAGCTTTACCAGCCTTGAAAGCAGGAACCTTTGCTGCAGGGATCTTAATCTCAGCACCAGTCTGAGGGTTGCGGCCAGTACGAGCGGAACGCTCACTAACCTTGAAAGTACCAAAGCCAATCATCTGTACAGCGTCGCCATCAACCAAAGCTTCCTGAATGGACTCCAAAGTAGCCTTTAATGCAGCGCCTGCATCCTTCTGAGTTAATTCTGCCTTTTCAGCGATTTTTGCAACTAATTCTGCTTTTGTCATAGTGTGTCATTTCTCCTCTCATTTATGTACACTGCTTGTATAATAGCATAGAAGAGCCTATTTGTCCAATTTCAGCTAAATCATCTTAATTTATACCTCTGAAAAGAACCTTCATTGCTGTAGTTCCCCCAGAGAGAATTTCAGCTTCCAGAAATCATCCATAGGGCGTTTCTCATTGATCAGCTTAATAACCTTAAGTACCCCGCCGTGGGATACCAACACCGAATCCCCCTCAAAGGCAGCTATTTTCCGCTCAATCCCCCGCCAACACCACGCAATACGTTCATAAAACCGCTTAAAGCTTTCCCCCTCCGGAAATTGGAAATTGATCCAATCTGCCTGCCATTCCTCACACTCCTCCGGATATTGCGCCTTTATTTCCTCATAGTTCATACCTTCCCAACAGCCAAAATCAATCTCTATGAGATTGGGTACCACTTCTATTCGGCAGGGAACAGACAGTTTTTCCTCCACTATACAGGCTGTTCTGAAGGCTCTCTGCAAGGGACTAGTGAAAATGACTACCTCACGGGTGGAATTATGCCTCAACAATTCTGAAAGCTTACTTGCCGCCAGCATGGCCTGTTCCTTACCGTGTTCGGTTAAAAGAGTATCTATTCGGCCAAAATATCCTGCATGACAATTTCCCTCCGATTCTCCATGCCGTAGCAAATAGGTTGCCATTGCCATCACCACCTTAATGCACTATGCCCTGATTTTCCTCATAAGGATATTACCTGGCGGGCGGTATTGGCCTCCGCCTCCAAATTTTCCATTTTATCAATATGTGCTACCGTATAAAGCATGGTCTTAAGTATGTTCAGTTCCAGAATGGCTCCCGTGCCCTCGCCCAAAGCCAGACTGGCCCGTATAGGTACTTCCTCTTCCTTAATGCCCCCCAAGGCCAAAGCATATTTCATTCCCGGTTCCTTGGAAAGATGGGATGGCAGCATCACCTTGGTCACATCCGGATGAATTTTGGCAGCACAGGCAAAGGCCACCGCTGTAATAAACCCATCCAGCACAAATGGAATGCGCAGCTCCCCGCAACGAACCATGGCGCCACATAAAGCAGCAATATCAAAGCCACCCACATAGCGAATTATATCCTGGGGCGTTCGCAGAAAATCCTTATATTTCCTAACGGCATCAGTTATTACCTGACGCTTGCGCTGAATGACCTCGGGAAAGGCCGGATTGGCACCATAGCCTACAATAAATTCGGCTGAAATCCCGGAAAGAGCATGGAGCACAGCTGATGAAGTAGTAGTATTTCCTATACCCATTTCCCCAAAGGACAATATGTTATGTCCCTGCCTTACGGCCTCATCCACCTGCTCGCAACCGGCCTTATAGGCCCTATCAAATTCCTCCGCAGTCATGGCCGGCTCCTTTAGGAAATTTCTCGTTCCCTGGCGAACCTTGCGATTAAGCCCTACCGACGCCTGGCGATTGATCCCCACATCCACCACCAGCCAAGGAATATTATTGGACTGGCAAAAACAGCTGATAGTTGACAAGCCCAGCATCATATTTCTGGCCTGCAGGTAGGTTATGTCCTGTGATTGGCGAACCACACCTTCTTCCACTATACCGTTATCTGCGGCGAAAATATAGTGAAAGGGCCTAAGCTCGAATTGTATGGTTTTCCAGGCCCGCATCAGCTTCTGCACCTGAAGCTCCAGCAAGCCCAAACTCTTTTTGGGCACGGCCATTCGAGAGGTCAATCTTGCTGCTTCATCCATCTGTACCATAATTAAGCCCCCTTAGATTTTCAGCTCAACACCGCTTTTCTTCTCCCGCATGAGGATTTCTGTCAGATGAACCACCTGGGCTCCAGCCTCAATTGGCGGAATACCATTACTATAAATATTTGATACCACTGTACGCTGGGATTCCGGTTTCTTGGAACTGGATTCATAGGCCATGTACACACTCATGCTTTCACCTGTGGCCAAACCCGGTCTCTCACCAATAAGCTGAATGGTCACCTTGGCCCCCAAGGCTTCACTTATCCTGTCCATGGTAGCTACCCGACTGTAGCGAACAAATATCGGCGTACCAACCTTGTAATTTTTCTCCTTAAAGCCGTCCATCATAATGGCATACATATCCTTGAGATTGGCATTTATGGCAAAACCGCTAAGACCGTCTGCCACTATTATCTGCACATCCGGGTCATGAATGCAGTCTCGTTTTATGGCTTCAGTAGTTTCATCAGAGAAGATACGTCCCAAATCAGGTCTTCTGACATATTCTTCCTTGTTGTTTACCATGGTCTGAACCTTATAAAACCCCATTTCATCTACCAGGGATTCATCAATTTCCGTCCACACCGCGTCCTGGGCAATGGCATGATCCGCCCGAAACTTAAGCAGGGTTTCCGTCTTAAATCGGTCACCGGCCCGCCCCACTCCCAGACGGGCATTGGTGGTCTTTTTCAGGCGCTTCACCAGCTCCAGGCTTTTGGGATTGTCTATTAACACCTTATCCTTGACCTCAGGCAAAGATACGTCAGGTACAAATTCTTCATTCATCATACGGCACTCCTTAAACGCATTTCCTGTTCCTTACTTATAAACAGTGATGGGTCACCGGCAATACTGGACAGATTGCCCTGGGTATCAAAAATCCCCAATTCCTTCATGCGCTGCTCAAATGGGGCAATGGTATGTTTACCGCTTAACCGGCGCAACGCTGCCGCATCATGATAGCTGGTAGTCTGATACATAAGCATCACATCATCACCGGCGGGAATCCCCATAATGTAGTTGCAGTCTGCCAGAGTCAACATCATAGCCAGATTTTCCAAATCATTCTGGTCGGCCCGCATATGATTGGTATAACATACATCACAGCCCATCGGTATGCCGGTAAGCTTACCCATAAAATGGTCCTCAAGGCCAGCCCTAATCATTTGACGGCCGTCATAGAGATACTCCGGACCGATAAAGCCTACCACTGTATTTACTAAAAATGGATTATACCGCTTGGCAAAGGCATAGCAGCGGGCCTCCATAACCAGCTGGTCAGCCCCATGATTGCCATCAGCCGACAATTCCGAGCCCTGTCCCGTCTCAAAATACATGAAGTTAGGACCTGCAGAGCTTTTCCTTTCCTTCATAATGGCATAGGCCTCATCCATTAGCTTGACGTTTATACCAAAGGCCCGACTGGCCACCTCGGAGCCAGCTAAGCTCTGAAACATCAAATCCATTGGAGCCAAATTCTTTTCCAACACCTTCATTTGAGTGGTAACGTGAGCCAGCACACAATTTTGGGTTGGAATATTCCACTTCTGCATGAATTCCTTGAATTCTTTCAGAATGTCCGCCACACTGTCTATGGCATCCACTGCCGGATTTAAACCGATAACTGCATCACCTACACCGTAGCTTATCCCTTCCATAACGGAAGCCATTATTCCCGCCACATCATCAGTGGCATGGTTAGGCTGTAAGCGGGAGGATAAAGTACCCGGCTTACCGATGGTGGTATTGCAGGTGGCTTCTACATGCATTTTCTTGGCAGCATACACCAAATCCATATTGGACATCAGTTTAGCCACAGCGGCAATCATTTCCGAAGTCAAAGCGGGACGAATAGAGGCTATTTCCGCCTCGGAGGCCGACAATAATAATTCCCGAAAGTCCCCCACGGTCATGCCCTTTATGTCACCATAAACCGTTTCATCCACGGAATCCTGATCCACACGGGTAATGTCATCTATTTCATAGGGAACCACCGGATTATTGCGTAAATCCTCCAGGGTCATATCCGCTAAAACAGTCTTGGCAGCAATGCGTTCCACGGTGGATTCTGCCGCTACACCGGCCAATATATCCCCGGATTTCTCCTCATTGGCTTTGGCCAATACATCCTTTACATCCCGAAAGGAATAGGTATTACCAAATAATGTTGTTTTTAATCTCATATAATGAACCTACTTTCAACTCTTGAAAATCAATGTTTTCACCGCTACAGGAACAATTCCGGATACAGATTTTCCGATATCAACATAATCACCCTCCACAGCATGAATACGATCCAGGCAAATAATATGGCGTTGCTTGGCAAACTGACGAAGCAACATCCCCAAGGCTTTGGCAAAATCCTGCTCCACAATCACCAATAAGATATCTCCCTCATTTTGGGTAATATCGGCCAATACCTTGGCCACAGCCTTAACCGCTGTGTACTCCGGCGACCGTTTCCCAGCAAAGGATATGGCCACCTGCTGGGACTCGGGATAAAGACGTCGCTTAAGGTTATATTCTTCCTTTAGCTCCTCCACCCGTTCCGGATGATCAAGACGCAGCACCGGCACATTTTTTAAGGGCACACAGGAATCATCCATAATCACTGTACTGCCGCTTAATCGTACCGACTAACTGCCGGCACCAATTACCGTGGCCCGGATTTTTTCCCGTGGCTCCAGTACAATAATTTCCTTCTCCTGACTGAATATCTGGCGGATAGAGGCCCCCAAAAGGGGACCTATATCGCCATATTTACTTATAGTTTGGACAGAAAAATTTTCCCCATCCAATCCACTGTCATAAATACATTCAGCCACGCCACCGGAAAACATTACCCGGTTATATTTTCTATAATCTATGCCGTGATTGATGAACAATTTTTCTTCAACAGCGGTTAATTCCTGTCCCTGACAAATATGTAACAATACCTCTGCCAAGGCGTCTGTCAGTAACTTCAGGACCGCGTGGTCCGCCGTCATACCAACTGTAAGAGGTAAAGACAGCTCCTGTATCAGTGGCATGAGACGATCAGAAATATAGATGATTTTCCCTAGCTGATCCAACCGTACCAATCGCCCACCAATATCCATTGCGAAGGAATCCTTAATTTCCTCGTTACAGAAAACTGCCGCATTAGTGGTGCCACCACCAATATCAAAATTAATTACCTCCCCGTCCCATATCCGGGAAGCCGCTGCAGCGCCGGAACCAAAGCCCGCCAACACCGATTCCAAATCTGGGCCGGCCTCGGCCACCACAAAATCACCGGCCTCAGCAGAGAGTCCCTGCAGAGCTTGCTGGGCATTTTCCTTACGGGAAGTTTCACCGGTTATTATCACTGCTCCAGTGGAAATATCCTCCCGACGAATCCCCGCCTGCTGATATTCCTGCTGTAAAATATCTTTCAAGGCAGGAATATCAATGTGATTACTCTCTGTCAGAGGCGTAAAGTATATGCCACTTTTATAAATTATCTCTTTTTCCTTGATACGAATCTCGGGAACAGCCGTATAGGATATATTCTCTAATTTTATTCGACTGAATATCACCTGAGAGGTGGTAGTTCCCAAATCTATACCGGCACTAAGAATTACCTGTTCCATAAATCATTCCTGATCCAAAGCATCCAATACGCCAAATTCCTCATCATACGGACGAATGTGCTTGTTACCGTGAATGAAGTAATAAGCAATAGCCACCGCATAAATACCACCTACATACGGAAGGGCATCACTGGAAGCCATAACCAGACTTACCACACAGAAAATTGCCATTATCATACTGATAATTGGAATAATCGGATAGGATACCCGGAACGGACGCTTCAGGTTTGGTTCCTTGCTGCGCAGGATAAACAGGGAAATCAGGCTGGTAACATACATAACAACGGAACCATAGCAAGCAATGGTGATTACCAAATCAGTCAGACCAGTCAATGCAGTAAAGAGGCATACAATACCTGGAAGAATCAGTGCCCATACCGGGGTGTGATGCTTTTCATCAATATGTGCCAAAAACTTAGGCAAGTAACCAGTACGTGCCATAGCATAAGTCTGACGGGAATAGCCAACGATGATACCATGGAGAGAAGCAATTAAACCAAAAAGACCAATACCACTCATAAGAAGAACTGGCAGTGAACCATCACCATAAACAGCACTCAAAGCTAATGGTAATGGAAAATCAACAGCAGAAACAGCCTCAACATTACCAAGACCAGCCGTAAGGAACAAGGTCAAAGCAGCCATTACCAGCAAAGTTGCCATACCACTGAGGAAGCCCTTTGGAATATCCTTCTGCGGATCAACCATTTCCTCGGCACTCATAGCACCACCCTCAATGGCCAGATAGAACCAAATAGCGAATGGAACTGCTGCCATAACTCCGCTGAAACCATTTGGCAGCATAGGCTCGGCCAAAACTCTGGCTGCATCAAAATGTGGTGCTGCCAAAACCCAATAAACCACCAAACCAAGCAGAGCAATTACAGTTACTGTAAGCTCAAAAGTAGCGGAGGTCTTCATACCCAAATAATTCAGGAAAATGAAGAAGAAAAATGCTACCACCGTTGCCACCATAGGGTCAATCATCGGCAACAGTGCGTGCACATAGCCACCTACTGCCAAGGCAATTGCCGGTGGTGCAAATACGAATT
>CACZYN010000068.1 GCA_902785445.1 uncultured Anaerovibrio sp. | reverse complement strand
ATAAATTTATGTATTAGTCCAAAAAACAAATCAATTTAATCCATGGCCTTGGCCCGTTGTACTACCCGACGATATTTATGGGCGGCTTCCGAACGGCCACACCGTGGGCATACATCATAAATAATACCGTTATAGCCGCAAATTGGATCCCGGTCTACTGGATGATTTACGGAGCCATAACCGATACCGTTGTCATGCATGCACCGAACAATAGCCTCAAAGGCCTTCAAATTCTTGGATGGGTCTCCGTCCATTTCCACATAGCTGATGTGGCCGGCGTTGGTCAAAGCATGATATGGACCTTCGATTTCCAGCTTGTTGGCTGCTGCTATGGAATAGTTTACCGGCACATGGAAACTGTTGGTGTAATAGTCCTTGTCGGTTACACCAATTACGTTGCCGTATTCCTTACGGTCAAGACGGACAAACCGTCCGCTGAGACCCTCAGCCGGAGTGGCCAGCAGGGTGAAATTAAGGCCTGTCTGCTGGGATTTTTCATCCATGCGCTTACGCATGTGACCGATAATTTCCAGACCCAGCTTTTGTGCGTCGGCGGTTTCACCATGATGACGACCGATAAGGGCGGTGAGACATTCTGCCAAACCAATAAAGCCCACCGATAAGGTTCCATGCTTTAATACTTCAGCTACACTGTCGTCCAGACGAAGCTTTTCGGAATCAATCCAAATGCCCTGTCCCATGAGGAACGGATAATTGCGAACAGTTTTGTTACACTGTATCTTGAAGCGGTGCAACAACTGACGGAACACCAGCTCAATGATGCTGTCCAGCTCCCGGTAGAACACCTTCAGGTCTTTCTTGGCCTTTAGAGCCAGGCGAGGCAGGTTGATACTGGTAAAGCTGAGATTGCCACGGCCGCAGGTAACCTGACGGTCCTTGTCATAAGTATTGCCCATGACTCTGGTCCGACAACCCATATAAGCAACCTCGGTGTTATAATCACCCTTCTTATAATATTGAAGATTAAATGGAGCATCCAAAAAACTGAAATTTGGAAAGAGCCGCTTGGCAGAAGTCCGAATGGCCTGCTGGAACAGATCATAATTCGGATCATGGCGGTTGTAATTTACATCCTCTTTTACCTTGAAGATCTGTACTGGGAAGATTGGCGTTTCACCATTACCCAGTCCGGCATCAGTGGCTTTCAGTAAATTCCGGATAACCATACGTCCCTCTGGGGAGGTGTCTGTACCATAATTTACCGAGCTGAATGGTACCTGAGCGCCGGCCCGGGAATTCATGGTGTTCAGATTATGTATAAAGGCCTCCATAGCCTGATAAGTTGCATCTTCTGTAGCATCTACTGCTGTGGTGACAGCATAATTATGAGCCCGTTCCGCCTGATTGGCCGAAATAGGCTGATAGTTATGACTTTCCTGATGGAAAGGCAGGAAGTCTACCAAATATTGCTTGTATTCGTCAGTTTTGCCCAAGGCGATTTCTATCGGAATACAACGCTGAATTTCCTCGGCCAATAATTTGGCATCGGAATGATTGATGTTGAATACAGCTGTAAAGAAGGCGGCCAAAGACCTGAAATATTCCTTGCGGAAAGTCTTGGCGACACCCGGAGCCATAGCGTAATCAAAGTTTGGAATGGACTGTCCACCGTGCATTTCATTTTGATTAGCCTGAATGGCGATACATCCCAGAGCTGCATAGGAGCGAATGCCGTTTGGTTCCCTGAGGAATCCATGTCCTGTGGAAAAACCATCGGTAAACAGCTTAATCAGATCGATCTGACAGCAGGTTTCCGTCAGCATGTAAAAGTCCTTGTCGTGGATATGGATGTCGCCGTCAATATGGGCAGCAGCAATATCCTTTGGCAGGATGTAATGATCGATGTAATACTTCGATCCCTCAGAACCGTACTTGAGCATGGTGCCCATGGCGGTATCAGCATCGATATTGGCGTTTTCCCGCTTAATGTCCGCATCAGCCGAGGTCTTAAAGGTAAGCTCCTCGTAAATATCCATCAGGCTCCCCTGAGCTTCCCGGATTTTGGTATGCTCAGCCCGATACAGGATATAGGACTTGGCGGTGCTGGCGAAATTGTTGCGGATAAGTACCTTTTCTACCGCATCCTGAATGTATTCCACAGTAGGAATATCCTTATCCTCAATGGCCTTTTCTACCTCTTTGGTGAGGCGGTCCAGGATCTTTTGTGAAAAAGTATCATCGATGGACTCCAGATTAGCCTTGCGGATTGCATCAGTAATTTTTCGCGGCAGAAATGGGACTATATCTCCATTGCGTTTTCGTATATTTTGTATAATGCCTGTCATATAAAATATCCCATCTCTCTCTTTAAACTACGGTTAATTTTACAATATATAGTGGTTAGTGTCAATGTGAGATACTATATGTTGTGGTTGCCTTATCCACAGAACAATATGAATAGTTAATAGCAGAATGCATAATTATGCAGATAACAGATAAAAATAATACAACAAAGCAAGAAATTCACTTTGTTGTATTCAAAGAATTTTTAGATGATATGAATATACTATCCATGTATATAAATTTTTGGGGATAAGTTGATAAGTTAAAAAATTATTCGGAAGGAGTAGATTGGTTAATAACGCTCACTATTGGATAAGGAATGTTGATGTTTTCTTCCCGGAAGCGTTTGGTCAGTTCCTTGATGAATTCGTGTTTCATTTTGTATTGGTGGGAAAAGTCTTTGCAGTTTAAGGATACGCTGAATTGAATGGCGCTGTCCCCAAAGGTGTGAAAGCCAAATCCGGGAGCGGGAACATTTATAGTGGCATCAGGGGAAATGATGCCGGACTCTGCCAGGATTTCTCTGGTGACATCCTCCTGAACCTTTTGAGCTACCTCCAAGGTGACCTGCTCTACCTTGTCCAGGTCACTGTCATAGGCCACACCGCATTGAATTTTTATCTTGATGTCTTCAGCGGGCATGCTGAAATTAGTCAGTATGGATGCCGCGATTTGCTTGTTTGGAATTATTACGGTATTGCCACCGATATTGGAAATGGTAGTATATCGCCAGGTAATATCCGCTACCTGACCTTCCTGTCCGCTGCTAAGGCGGATATAGTCACCAATGTGAATTTGTCGGGAGAAGATCAGGAAGAGGCCGGAAAACAGATTGGCCAGTCCGTCCTGTAAGCCCAAGGCCACGGCCATACCACCAATACCCATGGCAGTAACCAGTGGCGTGATGGAAATACCGCATTCCGCCAGAATGATTATCAGACCGATGCTGTAGACAACCAGGCTGATAATGTTGCTCAGCAAAGTGGTCTTTGGCATATTTTCATGGTGGTCAATAAGGGTGTTCACCATGGCGTTGATGGTACGGGAAATACAGCGAAGCACGGTAAAGACCAAAATGGCAAACAGAAGATAGGATAATAGATGGTCAACTGCTGGTGGTAGTGTCAATAGCTGTACCATAAAATATACATAGCAGGACACTACAAACAGCAGAGGCAATCCTTTACAGCCATGAATCAGGGCGGTTTTCAGGGTAACCTTCTGCAGTACCTGGTGATTATTAATGTAGTCACTGACTGCTTTGTTGAGATACAGTCCCAGTCCGATGGCCAGAATCATACCCACAATTGGTGGTAAAAAGATGTACATTATTTCTGTGCTGTCCAAGGCGGACAGATAGTCTATGAAAAGACCAATATCGAAATCTGTTAATTCATTTGAATGCATATAAACCTCCATATTATATAGTGGGGAAATAATCAATTAATTACTACAATAGGAATTATACTCCAGTTGTTCAATTTTTTCCTTAAAAAAATCCCTTGTATATACTTTAGCAAAACAAAATGAAAATTAAAGGTAATGAATAAAAAGTGTAGAATATGATAAGAGCAGGTATTAGTTATTAAGGAGGAAAAGTTATGATTATAAAGAGAATATTTTTGTTGGTATTGGATAGCTTTGGTATTGGGGCAGAGCCAGATGCAGGGGATTTCGGGGATGCCGCAACGGTAAATACCCTGGCCAGCGTAACCACATCGGATAAGTTTTCCGTACCCAATATGCAAAAAATGGGCTTATTTAATATAGAAGGCGTAACAGTGGGAGAAAAGGTTGCTGAACCTACGGCCTCCTTTGCCCGGTTACAGGAAATGTCCAAGGGGAAGGACACCACCATCGGTCATTGGGAAATTGCCGGTGTGGTATCCGATGAGCCATTGCCAACCTATCCGGAGGGCTTTCCACCAGAAGTTATTCAGAAGCTGGAGGAAGCCTTCGGCAGGAAGGTAATCTGCAACAAACCTTATTCCGGGACCCAGGTAATTCATGATTATGGTCAGGAGCATATGGAAACAGGTGCCCTGATAGTCTATACCTCGGCGGATAGCGTCTTGCAGATAGCGGCCCATGAAGATGTGGTACCTGTGGAGGAACTGTATGACTATTGCCGCAAGGCCCGCAACATTATGACCGGTGAGTATTCCGTGGGGCGGATTATTGCCCGGCCATTTATCGGGGAATATCCGAATTTTGAGCGTACCCCTCGCCGTCATGATTATTCCATGGAACCGCCAGCCGACACCATTATGGATTTACTGAAAATGGCGGGAAATTCCGTGGTGGGCGTTGGCAAGATAAATGACATTTTTGCCGGCCGGGGTATCAGCCGTCATATGGTCATTGAGGACAACAGCGATGGTATGAACAAGGTCTTGGCCGAATTGGACCGGGATTATTTTGGCCTGTGTTTTGTTAATTTGGTGGATTTTGATATGAAATATGGTCATCGCCGGGATGTGGATGGCTATGCCCAGGCATTGACGGACTTTGATAAGCAGTTGGGAGAGGTATTGGCCAAGTTAAAGCGCAACGATGTGCTGATTATCACCGCTGATCACGGCTGTGACCCTAAAGGAGCTGGTACCGACCACACCAGGGAGTATGTACCAATGCTGATTTATGGTGAGGGGGTAAAGCCAGGCATCGATTTGGGCACCAGAGCTTCCTTTGCGGATATTGCCGCCACCATTAGCAAAATCATGCGGATACCGTATAAGACCAGGGGAACCAGCTTCTGGGAAGACGTGAAAAACGGGTGATATTCTGCACTGACCCAGCTGAAATGCACTATACAGAACTGGCCAAACGTGTCGAATATTTTAAATATCAACCTAAGGGGGGCTCGACCATGTGTGAATTAATGGAAAACCTAATGCGGGATATACAAGATGAAAGTATTGCTCAAGGGCGGTCACAGATGGCCACCGACATGGCTCTTGATATGTTACGGGATAAAAAACCTATAGAGGAAATTGTCAAATATTCCAGGCTCTCCCACGAGCAGGTTCAGAAGCTTGCCCAACAACTTTAATAAGCTTATTTTGTATTTGATAGGGCTGCCGCTTGATGAAAAAACATCAAATGCGGCAGCCCCTATTGTTTTGCTTGCATACCTTTCATGGTCTATATGTCCTGTTTAAAATATGGGCGAAATCCTTTCCGGGTGATGTAAAATTACTTGATTTTAGAATATATGTTTTATATAATGAAGTTGACAGATTATATGTTCGATCTGAATACACTGAAAGAGACTGTTTGTAGTCAATATGTTTTTACACTTCGATAAACTTGTGTTAAGATTATCTTGTGATTTCGATTGACGAATAAAGATGTGAATTGCAAGTGAATATAGATACACGAAGGGGAACTATAATGGCATGGAATAATAAACCACGATTGTATGGTATAAAAAATTCTAATAGAGATTACAGCAACCCAGATACATGGGGAAAGAATCAGTTTAATTCCTCTTTTCCGGTTGCGTTGGCCTGTTATTTGCATGATAAGGGTATGAAGGCGGTTTACCTAAAGGCTGATAGAAAACTAAAACCGTGTACGGATCATATAGGTATTGGTGAGCTCTTTAAACTTGACCCGCTGGGAAATGATATATTCTTTTCCTTCGAGAGCCAGTATATGCCATTTCAGAAATTTGTTATTGGCAGCATTCCCAGAAATGATGTTGTAATACAGAATTTGGTAGATAATAGTTGTGTTTGCAGTTTGGAAATAAAATTAACAGCGTTACCAGATAATTCCACTGCCATGTTATCGGATAATAAGTTTGGAGCAGAGATTGTAATAAGACCAGATACAATCATATACTTGGCTTGTAGTATTATTGAATCATTTAGCAATAGTCGAGATGGTTTGTCAAAGTTTCTTGGAGTGGCAGAAAATGAAATTGACGATTGGACAGAAGCAAAATATGTAATACCGCATGTGGAGAAAATTAGAGAATGTATTGCTAATATAGTTGATGAGAAAAATGATACTCAAAAACCTATCGTTATGGAACCTGTCTGGAAAACAAATGGCAAGTCACCACAACTGGCAGATAATTGTTTGGATGTCTTTGTTTGGAGTAATTTTGCCCTGTTGAATTTATTCCTGCCGGAAAAGGGGAAGGTTGTTAGAACTATTACCAGACATACTAGGAGTATGATATGGCTATATAAGATGCTTCTAGATTATTGCAATAATGGTCAATTTAACGGTGAAGCTATTATTGATGAGTTATCATACAATACAAAAAATGATAAAGCTTTTTCCACAAATGGAAGCAGGACTCATGCCTTGATGGATTGCGACGAACTTCATAGTCCAAGGATATTAAAGGCGGAAATAAAAAATATTATTCTGGGTGGTGGCCAACTTTTATTGAGTCCAGAGAGGCGTTTTGACGCAATAATATATAATTCACCGGATTTATTTAAATAAGGAGTAAACAAGATATGAAAGTAGTTGACATATTTTGCGGGTGCGGAGGCCTTTCTTATGGTTTCGTCAAGCAGGGCTTTGAAGTGGTTAAAGCTTTTGATAACTGGACACCGGCGATTAATATTTATAACGCTAACTTCAGTCACCCAGCTGAACAAATTGATGTATACCTGCTTAATCCAGAATATTTGAAGAAATTGGCTCCTGATATGATAATTGGCGGTCCACCATGTCAGGACTATTCATCGGCAGGGCTTCACGATGAGAACAAAGGTAGGGCTGATTTGACACTTCGTTATGCGGACATAGTGTGTGAAGTTTTACCAAGATTTTTTGTAATGGAAAATGTTGATAGAATTGTAAAAAGTGAGACATTGCCCAAGGCTATAACAAAATATAAAAATGCTGGTTATGGCCTGTCTCAGGTCGTTCTAGATGCTTCAAAATGCGGGGTGCCACAAAAGCGTAAAAGATTTTTCTTAATCGGTGAATTTGGTGGCCGGGATGGCTGGTTGGATGATAGGCTTATTAATGGACAGACAGCAACCAGCATGTCCATATATGATTATTTGGGCAATGAGTTTGGTACGGAGTTCTATTATAGACATCCACGCTCGTACGCCAGAAGGGGTATATTCAGTATATTTGAGCCTAGCCCTACGGTACGGGGGGTTAATAGACCTATTCCGCCAGGCTATAAAATACATAATGGGGATGCAACAAAGGATATAACGATGGTACGGCCATTGACTACATTGGAACGAGCCAGGATACAAACGTTCCCACAGAATTTTAATTTTTTAGGTACTAAAAAAACAGATCTTGAACAAATTGTGGGAAATGCTGTTCCAGTGGAACTTGCCTCTTATGTTGCAGGAAAAATTAAAGAGTACATATCCATAAAAGAGACATTTGTTGAGGTGCCTATTGAAGAACAGGTAAAATTGAGACCAAGACCAATTCAAATGACATTTGAAGAGTTTGCTGTTGCGAACTAATAGTTGAAAAATATCATATTTTATGTGCGTTATTATCCCGGCTTTTAGCCGGGTTTTTTATATAAAAATGTTTTAAGCATAAATATAGATTTGTGCAGGAATAATTATATTTTTACGCGAACTTGTAATTAAGCGATTATAATAGCCGCTAATTAGTATTTAAGTGCTAGGTGGTGTATAAAATGGAAAAGAAATACTTTGAAAATAAGTCCCTTGAAGACATCATAGAAAGCGTTAAAAAGTTATTTAAAAATAATAAAAAGTTATTTTACCCATATATTGAATATATAAGATTTCCAAAATATAAGGCATTAGAAGAGAATACAAAAATAAGTTTTGATTTCCCCTTGACAGTATTTGTAGGCGAAAATGGAACCAACAAAACCTCGGTAATACAAGCATTGTATGGTTGCCCAGGAAATAAAAATGTTGGAGAATATTGGTTTTCCACAAATGTAGATGTTATAGAAGATCGTGACGAAAAAAATTGCTTTATATATTCTTATTTCCATGAAAGGGCGCAAAAACGCGTTGAAGCAATAAAAACACGGGTTAACAAAAAAGGGAACCCTGATTATTGGGAACCATCACGACCTATAAAAAAATATGGTATGGAAATGCCTACAGCAACAGAATTGATGGATGCTGAAAATTCAAGTACAACTAGATGGGATTTGATAGACAAACCTGTCGTATTTTATGATAATAAAGAATATGTTTCCGCCTATGATTTGTGCTTTTATCATAGCAGATTTAAAAAATCGGCTAAATATAACAGTGTTCAGT